>JAGANP010000195.1 GCA_017624175.1 Lachnospiraceae bacterium
AACCACCTCCAGACAGGTGGTGGCCCTGGCCGGAGTGGTACTGCTGGTGGCCCTGTATCTGATCACACTGATCGTAGCCATCTTTGATTCGGACTCCTCCGGGCGGCTGTTTCAGGCCTGTCTGGTGGCCACCATCGCCATCCCGCTACTGATCTGGATCTATATCTGGATGTACGGCAAGCTGACCGGGAAATCCACCATGGCGGATCCGGATCTGCATATCGGCGACTTGCCGGAACAGGATGACCGGCAGGGGGATTGAAAATTTTTTAAAAATTTTTCAGAAAGCTGTATAAACCCCAAAGGGGCGGACATACTACTACTATCATTGGAACCCCCTCCTTTGATGGTACCAAGGATAAAAATAATACTTAATCCTCCCCTTTAAGAATCCCGGGCTTAGCGTTGGTGCAGGCCCGGGATTTTTTATAAAATGATTACGTTCGCACAGTTCATATCTCCCGCCAGATCATATAACTTTCCGGATTTCAGCCCTACTACCCTGGGCCGCAGGATATATTCTGTGCTGTTCTCCACCACCCTGGCTTTTTCCCCGTTAGACAGCTCCACGATACTGTCCACCGGATAGAGGATTACACTTCCCAGGAAGCTCTTCATGACCTCAATATCCATCTCCGCCGTCATCGTCATGATGATCTCCACCGCATCCCGCTGGGAAAATGCTTTCTTATAGGAGCGCTCTGTCACCAGGGCATCATATACGTCCGCAACGGAGATGATTCTGGCGTATTTATGAATTTTATCCCCTTTCACGCCAAGGGGATAACCGTTTCCGTTCATTTTTTCATGGTGCTGCAGAACGCCTTTCAGGATATCATCGGAGAAAGTATTCCTTTTTTTGAGAATCTCAAAGCCAAACAGGGAGTGCTGCTTCATCAGCTCATATTCTTTATCCGTCAGGGCTCCCGGTTTATTCAGCAGTTCATTGGGGATTCTGGACTTTCCCACATCATGCAGCAGACCGGCAAGCCCCAGTTCCCGAACCTGCTTATCCGGCAGACCGTATTTTTTCCCGATAATCATGGCCATGGTGGCCACATCCACACTGTGCTTAAAGGTATATTCATCGCTGACTTTCAGAAGCCCGATATCCACAGCCACCGCATCATTTTCAAAGATGGCGCTCATCAGTTCATTGGTTACATTGGCAGCCATCTCCGCAAAGCTGTCTGAATCCGTGTTGTGATACAGGTACTGAATGCCCTCGCCCACCCGCTTGCGGACGCTCTCCGACAGCCGCACCTTGGCGCAGTCCTCCACCCGGTTCTTTTCAATGACCTCCTGGGTGTATCGTGGGATCTGTATTTCCTCCGGTTCCTTGGGGTCTTCTTCCCCCTCCCGGATATACACACCGCCTATGCCCTTTTCCTGCAGATACTCAATCTGAAAATCCTCCAGGAAAGCCCCTTTGGCAATCAAAGCACGCCCCTTGCCGTCCACCACAGCCTGGTCGATCCGCATTCCGCTTTTCAATAAACGTGTACTTAAATATTTTCTCTTAACCACCTGGTATCCCCTTGAAGCATTCGCTGTACATGGCCTGTTATGAGTTCTACTTCTTAAGGATATCACAGGGGAGAAAAATGCGCAATCATCTTTGTGGGGAATCCTAAGGGCTTTGCATAATTCCCATAAACAAAGTAAGGGTTCTGATATGTTTCCATATTTTTCTTTCCGGACAGAATAGACGCTATCCCTTATACATCATATTTTTCCGGTATTCTGTGGGCGAAACTCCGCATGCGGCCTTGAATATCTTCATAAAATGTTTCTCGTTTTCATAGCCCACTTTCATGCTGATATCTATGACTTTCATATCCGTCTCCTCCAGCAGCCGCTTCGCCTCCTCAATGCGGATATCTTTCAGAAAATTCACAAAGTTGCTCCCCGTATACTGCTTAAAGACAAAGGAAAACAGGGAATAGTTCATGGAAATATGGTTTGACACCACCGCCATATTCAAATCCTTGTCAAAATTTTCCCGAATATAGGCTACGGCCTGCTGAATCTTCTGCTTATTCTTATAATCATCAAAACGGCTGTTTAAGGTATCACAGAAGTTCAAAAGCCATCCGGACACCTCGGCAGAATACTCCTCCATACAGGGATAACCGTACAGCTCGTAGTAATCTGCAATCTCAGACCTGTCCGTTTTCAGCACCCCCGCATAAGTACTCCTGACGCCATCCAGAAGGGCCCGCATCCCATTTTCCATGGCAGAGAATTCATATGCCCCCAGAGAGGCATTTTTAAAAATCCGATCCAGCTGGCGCAGAGCATCCCTGTATTTGTCGGTTCCTAAAAGCTGCACAATCTGCAGTATCGCCGATTCCTCCAGGGGCAATCCCCCTGCTCTGTCCGCAGTCATTTCTTCAAAAAATACGGCAGGCTTATTCAGATAAAAAGCTTCCTTTCTGGCAAGAAACGCTTCCTCACAGGCTTTCTTTAATTCCTCCAGTTCTCTGTGTACCGCACTGATTCCCACAAATCTTCCGTTCAATTCCTCTTTCAAAAGAGTCGGAAGATACTCGCTTTGTACCAGGTACAGTTCTTTTTCCTCTACATCACTCAGGTAGATATACGGCATCGCCTCTGCAGTATTGACAGTTCCTCCGGTGTTATTGGTACAGACCACCTGATAACGATTCTCCAGAAAATGTTCCCCGTACTGATTCACTATGGTATCTTTTTCATTCTCTGTCAGCCTGTCGTTCATAATGGCATATTTCAGCTGCTGACAGCCTATGGAAATCTCCTGTCTCCTGCTTTCCCTATGCGCTTCTATTTCACTGTCAAACTTCTCCAGTATTTCCTTCACCTTTTCCCTGTCCACCGGCTTCAGCAGATATTCTCTCGCTCCCATCCGCAGCAGCTCCACCGCATAGGAAAAATCGTCATAGCCGCTGACCGCCACTATAAGCGGCCGCTGCGGCAGCTCCTGTATGGCCTTTACCAGCTGAATGCCGTCCATCCTGGGCATTCGGATATCGGTAAACATCACGTCCACCTT
>JAGANP010000196.1 GCA_017624175.1 Lachnospiraceae bacterium
CAGGCTCATCATGGTCTCCACCACCAGCAGATCCACTCCGGCAGCTTCCATCAGACGGATCTGCTCCTTATACACATCAATCAGCGTCTCCAGCTCCATGGTACCCATGGGACGCAGCTGCTGACCTGTCATGGTCAGATCCCCGGCCACCAGGGCTTTACCTCCCGCCGCCTGCCGGGAAAGCGCCACCAGCTCACGAATCATCTCCTCCTGCCGATCCTGAAGCCCATACGCCGCCAGCTTGACCCGGTTGGCGGTAAAGGTAGGCGCATAGAGGATATTGCTGCCTGCCTCCACATAGGCCCTCTGGAGCTCCAGAATCGCCTCCGGATGCTCTAAGATCCACTGCTCCGGACATACTCCTGCGGGCATCCCTTTTTTCATCAGGTTGGAGCCGGTGGCTCCGTCCAGTAAAATGTATTGTTCCTTGCAAAATTCTCTGAACTGCTGCTTTGTCATATTTATACCCCCGCATCACACAGGCCGTGCCTGTGTTGTTGCACCAATCATTAGTTATCTGTTTATTCCGCACCTGTTCCCTATGGTAAAAAAGAAACGAGTAATCCATCCCGGCAAGCTGTCAGATGGTCTTAAAACCCGCTTCTTTTCTAAAAAATTATATTGCAACGAGCACTCACCGTCAAGCATTTCTTAAGATTTTTAAAAGTACACCGGAAAGAGTTGTCTGTTTTGTTGATTTATGCTAAATTAGGATTAGTTTACGGAAAAACGCAATGATGAAAACTGGAGGAACTCCCTGTGAAAAGAATATTACTGCTGACCGCAGCCTGTCTGCTGCTCCTGACCGGCTGCGGAGAAGATCCCATAGAAGCCAAATTTAACAGCGAGATCAACGATTTCTGCGAAAATGTATCCGCCCTTGGACTGAAGATTGATGCGATAAACGTAGAGGCTGAGGAGCTGAGTATCCGCTACGCCACTTCCGATCTGCTTACCTATCTGGACGAGGTAGAGGTGGAGTTCCTGAAGTTTTCCAATATTGATTTCCCGGAAGAATTCGATTATCTGGAAGCTATGGCCGACGAGGCCGGAACCTACATGACTGAGGCTGTAGCATCCTATCACAAGGCTTACGAGGATACCTACAGCCAGAGCATGGAGGAATATGCCCGGGAAAATTACTCCCGGGCCTGTAAGCGCATGCAGGTGATCCTGGCGCTGCTGCGGGGAGAAGAGATCCAGGACCCCAGCCTGACGTTTCAGTAACCGGCTTTTAATCTCCGGTTTCGTTCACTTGCATTATGCTTGATTTTGCTGATTGTCTTTTCTGCGGCAGCAATATCATTTTTGCGGACATTTCCATCTAAGATGTCTATCAGCTCCAGAACCGTTGACTCATATTCACGGGCAGAGCCGCTGGATCTAACCGGGCTGGAATGCAGCAGATCGTATAACTCTTCTACTTTTCGCCGTAATTGCTTATCATTTACAGATTCCATAATTCCTTTCAGCTTTGCGGACGCCTCCTTTACATACCGCAGCTCCCTCTCATGGCGCTCTATGCTGTCAGCGGTACTTTCGTTGGCGAGCAGATGTGAAATCAACAGTACCGCATAGATACCGGCAGCGATGACCTGAACAATCAGGCTTGTCTTATATGACACAGGATGTGTAAAAATAAAGATCAGTCCCAGGACAAATGCCGCAATAAAGTATAGGGACGATATGTGATATATCGGAAATCCAAGAACCGCCGTGTTTGTAGTTTTTCTGGTTAAAAACGGCGTAATCAGCAGCATCAAATAGGCAAAGTGGATGAAACCATACGAAATCCAGACGGACGCTTCATGCTCCGTTCCGCCTGCTACGAAAAATACAATATTGAACCCGATCAGAAAGATTATATCTAAAATTATCCATAGCATATTTTTCTTCATCTGCGCCATTCTCCTCTTACATCCTGCTCAAAATTTCTGCTTTTTTCGTATCATACTCGCTCTGTTCAATCAGTCCGGCATCCAGCAGCTTTTTCAGCTTGCCGAGAGTTTCCACCGGGTCTGTCCTGTCATCCTGCGAACCGGACGGGGACTCTGCAGAGCCTTTCGGTGCAAATCTGCCGGAGGGCACAGGCTGACCCGGCTGTGCCTGCTGGGGCTGCTGATTCATCGGCGCAAACATCTGGTTTGCCATATTGCCAAATACATTGCCTGCAGCAACCCCCATTCCCATGCCAGCCCCCATGGCGCCCACTCCTCCGGCGCCGGGATTGCGTGCAAGATCACTGAGGATGTCTGCTGCCTGCTGACGTCCCCAGTCATCGCCCAGGACGTCCATAACGCCCCTGTCCCCCTGTGCCAGCTTGACTTTACTGATAGAAGCAATCTGCGACCGGTCGATTTCATCATATTTGCTGTTGTCAATGTCCAATCCGGCGAGAGAGAACCTGACACATTTCAGCCCGTACTCCCGAACCACCTCATCAATATATGGTTCAATCTGCTCGGAAAGATCATCCATATAGGCGTCAATGCCAATCAGCTCCTGCTCCAGTCCATTGAGAAACTTAGAAACCGCCGATTTGATTTTTCCCTGGAATTCACTCTCAAAGTACTTGTTCAGTTCCTCCTGAAACTGATAAGGCACATTGTTGCCGATCAGTTTTTCCAGGAGCTTTGCCGGATTTTCAATTCTGACTTTGTATGCCCCCCGGACTCTGGCGTCCGTACGGATTCCCCACACCTTATCCCTGACCTGAA
>JAGANP010000197.1 GCA_017624175.1 Lachnospiraceae bacterium
CGCCAAGGATCTGGACGATGCGGTCAGTGTAACTTTTGACGGACAAAATTATCATCTGGGGGTACACATTGCGGATGTGACCAATTATGTGCAGGAAGGATCGGCTCTGGACCGGGAAGCCCTGAAGCGGGGAACCAGCGTCTATCTGGTGGATCGGGTGATCCCCATGCTGCCCCATGCACTGTCCAACGGCATCTGTTCCCTGAATGCCGGTGTGGACCGGCTGGCCTTAAGCTGCCTGATGACCATTGATGAAAAGGGCAATATAACGGACTATGAGATCTGTGAATCGGTGATTCGGGTGCGCCACCGGATGTCCTATACCGGGGTAAACCGCCTGCTGACGGAAGAGGGCCTGACGGAAAAGGATCCGGCCTTTGCCGGGTATGCCGGGCTGCTGCCCATGTTAAAGGAGATGGAGATCCTGTCGGGGCTGCTGCGGCAAAAGCGGCAGGAGAGGGGAGCCATTGATTTTGACTTTCCGGAGTGCAAAATTCTGCTGGACGCCCAGGGCGTTCCCCGGGAGATCAGGCCCTATGAGCGCAACACGGCCACGAAGCTGATCGAGGATTTTATGCTGGCGGCCAATGAGACCGTTGCCCAGCATTTTTACTGGCAGGAGCTGCCCTTTGTCTACCGGGTGCATGAGGCGCCGGAGCCCGATAAGATCCAGAAGCTGTCCGCATTTCTGCGCAACTTCGGATATTATATGAAGAATATCGGCCAGATGGGCGGCCGGGCGGCTCTGCAGAGCAGGAGAAATAAAGGAGCCGGGCGCCGACAGGCAGAAAAACAGGCCGGGCAGGCCCGGATTCATCCCAAGGAGTTCCAGAAGCTGCTGCGGCAGGTGGAGGGGACGCCCCAGGAGGCCATGATCAGCAGACTGACCCTGCGGAGCATGAAGCAGGCCAGGTACAGCACGGAGAGCAGCGGCCATTTCGGTCTGGCCTGCCGGTATTACTGTCATTTTACCTCCCCGATCCGGCGTTACCCGGATCTGCAGATTCACCGGATCATCAAGGAACAGCTGCGGGGCAGGCTGGACGAGGAACGCATTCGCCATTACCGGGATATCCTGCCGGAGGTGGCAAAGCAGTCCTCTCAGCTGGAGCGCCGGGCGGATGAAGCGGAGCGGGAGACCGAGAAGCTGAAGAAAGTAGAGTACATGGAGGCCCATATCGGAGAGGAATACGATGGCGTGGTGTCCGGCATTACCGCCTGGGGGATCTATGTGGAGTTGGAAAATACGGTGGAGGGACTGGTACATGTCTCCAAGCTGCCCGGAGACTATTACTGTTACCATGAGGATACGTATGAAATGGTGGGAGAGACCACCGGGCGCACCTACAGTCTGGGACAGCCGGTGCATGTGCGGGTGGCGGATACGGACCGGCTGATGCATACCATAGATTTTGATCTTGCAGAGATGCAGGCTGCCGAACCGGCAGAATGAGGAAAAGGGATTGGCGTGGTATCGCAGACGGTTCTGCGACATGCGAGGAGAGGAAAAGATGGCGAAACAAAAAGAAACGCAGAAGCTGATTGCCAATAATAAGAAGGCTTATCACGACTACTTTATTGAAGAGACCTATGAGGCGGGGATTGCCCTGCACGGCACGGAGGTCAAATCCATGCGCCAGGGGAAGTGCAGCATCAAGGAATCTTTCATCCGCATTGAAAACGGTGAGGTCTTTGTGTACGGCATGCATGTGAGCCCTTATGAAAAGGGAAATATTTTCAACAAGGATCCCCTGCGGGTGAAAAAGCTTCTGCTGCACCGGCAGGAGATCAGCAGGCTTTCCGGCAAGGTGGCGGAAAAGGGACTGACCCTGGTGCCCCTGCAGGTCTATTTCAAGGAGGGCAAGGTCAAGGTGGAGATCGGGCTGGCACGGGGCAAGAAGCTCTATGATAAGCGCCAGGATATCGCCAAAAAGGATCAGCGCCGGGAGGCGGAAAAGGAATTTAAGGTGAAAAATCTGTAAATAATTTCGGCATTCGTTTACTTGCCAGAAACAAAAAAGAATGTTATAATCATTTTGTAAATCAATCCGGGGTAGTAAAGGTTTCGACAGGGGCCTTGCAGCTGGAGAAGCTATCCGTTGCGACACGTTAATCGCACCAATTAAACTAAACGCTGAAGATAATAATCAGTTAGCATTCGCAGCGTAAGCTGTGAGTGACGCCGCCTCAGGCGGCTTGTCCGGTCTGCAGCACCCACACTGCAGAGCCCGGGCATCGACGATGTGGGAAACGACGTACACTAAGCTTTGCGTGTACGGGCGTAGCATGAAGCTACTGATCCGGCAGGGGAGTCTGTTCGCCTGTCGGTGAGGGAAGGGCAGTTAGCTGAAAGCTAACTGCAGAATAACAGACTATGATAGTAGAAGGACA
>JAGANP010000198.1 GCA_017624175.1 Lachnospiraceae bacterium
ATGGATTTGAGATATACGACAGGATGTTTCCGCAGGAGTAAATGCAGAAAAGAGGTATTCGGATGAAGTATCCCCAGGATTTGAGAAAGGGCGGGATCATTGGGTTTCTGGCTCCGTCCTTTGGCTGTAATATTGAACCCTACAGAAGTGCATTTGACCATTCGCTGGCAAAGTGGCGGGAGATGGGCTATGGCACACTGCTGGGGCCTAACTGCTATGCGGGTGAGGGAATCGGTATCAGCAATACCCCGGAGAAATGCGGCGCAGAGGTCATGGAGATGTTTGAAAGCCGTAAGGCGGATGTGTTGATTTCCTGCGGCGGCGGGGAACTCATGTGTGAGATCCTGGAGTATGTGGATTTTCAGCGGCTGGCCAAGGCAGAGCCCAAGTGGTTCATGGGCTATTCGGATAATACCAATCTGATCTATCCGCTGGTGACGCTGTGCGATACGGCAGCGATCTATGGGCCCTGTGCAGCGGCTTTTGGCATGGAGCCCTGGCATGTTTCTATGCAGGATGCCTATGAACTGCTGACGGGGCAGAAGCGGAAAGCAGAAAGCTATCCGCTGTGGGAAAAAGAGTCTCTGAAAGATGAGGAAAATCCGCTGCAGCCCTATCATGTGACGGAGCCGTTGGCCCTGAAAGTCTATGAAAAAGGGCAGCTGATTTCGGAACCGCAGGCAGCGGGCACGGAACTGACGGTGAGCGGACGGCTGTTGGGCGGCTGTATGGACTGCCTGGTGAATCTGCTGGGGACAAAATACGATGGGACAGCGAATTTCTGTGAGAAATATCGGGAGGACGGGATCCTATGGTTCCTGGAAGCCTGCGATCTGAATGTGATGTCCATCCGCCGGGCCATGTGGCAGATGGAGCAGGCAGGGTGGTTTAAGTATGTAAAGGGCTTCCTGTTTGGCCGGGCCTTAAACGGCGAACCGATGATGGGATTGGATGCTTATCAGGCGGTGCTGGCTGTGGCGGCAAAGTATCAGGTGCCTGTAATCATGGATCTGGATATCGGACATCTGCCTCCTATGATGCCGCTGGTGGTGGGCAGCGTAGCCACAGTGACCCTGCAGGGCAATCAGGTCAGAGTGTTAATGGAATATAAATAGTAAATGGTCAAAAAAATGTACTTGTCAAGTAGCGCTTTCTATGTTAGAATCTAATTGTTATGGAAAGTTCTGCGTTAAGCTGGTGTGGCGGAATGGCAGACGCATCAGACTCAAAATCTGACGGGGGCAACCTCGTGCGGGTTCAAGTCCCGCCACCAGCACGATAGAAAATCGCTGAAAACCGGTAAATACAAGGCTTTCAGTCGCAAAAAAATAATTCTTATGAGGCGGCACAGTCCCTGTTGCAGGGGACTATGCCGTTTTTCCGTTTATTTGCTGCTCTTGTTTGGTCTGCGAAGCAGTAAGGTTTTGAGGGGGATGATCCCATGTACAGGCTTCTGTGTACATTGCATTTTGCCGAATTGCTGTGTATAATGAAATCAAAGGAGTGAGGAAAAAGCATGAGCGCATTTGTGGAATTTCAGAACGTAAACAAAATATATAAAACGGGCGAAGTGTCCATCCAGGCCCTGCATGATGTGAACTTTGAGATAGAGAAAGGAGAGTTCTGCGTCATTGTCGGAGCGTCCGGAGCCGGAAAGACCACCATTCTCAACATTTTAGGCGGCATGGATACCCTGACGGGAGGAAAGGTATATCTGGATGGGGAAGAGATCTCCGCCTACAATAAGAAGCAGCTTACGGGCTACAGGCGGCATGACGTGGGATTTGTATTTCAGTTCTATAATCTGGTTCAGAACCTGACAGCCCTTGAAAATGTGGAGCTGGCCGCCCAGATCTGCAGGGAGCCGCTGGATGCAGCTGAGGTGCTCACGGAGGTGGGCCTGAAGGAGCGGATGAAAAATTTCCCGGCGCAGCTTTCCGGCGGCGAACAGCAGAGAGTGGCCATCGCCAGGGCCCTGGCCAAGAATCCCAAGCTGCTTCTGTGTGACGAGCCCACCGGCGCACTGGATTACAACACCGGTAAGGCGGTATTGAAGCTGCTGCAGGATACCTGCAGGGAAAAGGGGAAGACGGTAGTGGTAATTACCCACAATCAGGCGCTGACAGCCATGGCTGACAGGATCATTACGGTGAAGAGCGGCACCGTACAGAGCATGGTGCTGAATGAACATATTGTAAAGGTAGAGGATATTGAGTGGTAAGTTCGTATAGAGGCACGCAAAGGAGCAGGTGATTTATGAAGTCGATGATGCGTAAAACGACCGTGCGGGAAATCAAACAGAGTTTTGGCAGGTATCTGGCCATATTGGCGATTGTGGCGCTGGGAGTGGGCCTGTTTTCAGGACTGAAAGTAACGAAAGCGGTCATGGTGGAATCGGCGAATGCCTACCTGGAAGAGCTGCAGCTTTATGACTACAGGCTTTTGTCCACTCTGGGGTTTGAAGAGGAGGATGTGGAGACTCTGGCGGAAAAGGAGGATGTCCGGGCGGCGGAGGGCTCCATGTCTGCGGATATTCTGTATGTGGATGAGCAGGGCAATGAAAGCGTCATTATGGCCCATTCCCTGTTAAAGAGAATCAACGGCGTAGAGGTGGTGGCCGGCAGACTGCCGGAACAGGCTGATGAGTGTGTGGTGGACAGCAATCTCTACGGGGAAAGCGCCATCGGTACCAAAATTACTTTATCGGCTAACAATGCGCAGGAGGATCTGGACAATTTTGCCTATAAGGAATATACCATTACCGGTATCGTACAGTCCTCTTACTATATCCAGTTTGAGCGGGGCAACAGTTCGCTGGGAAACGGCAGAGTAAGCGGCTTCATGTATCTTTTGCCGGAAGGCTTTTCCATGGAGTATTATACGGAGATCTTTGTGAAATTCGACGAGGATAATGCAATTTATTCCGAGGAATATGACGCCTACATGGAGGAAAAGGAGCCTCTGTGGGAAGCCTATTGTGAAGCGCTGGGAGAGCGCAGGTATCAGGACATCCTGGCGGAGGCAAACGGAGAGCTGGAAGAGGCGGAAACGGAGCTGGCAGATAAAAAGGCGGAGGCGGAAGCAGAGCTGGCTGACGCAAAGCAGGAGCTCACAGATGCGGAAGCTGAGATAGCGGATGGGGAAGAAAAGCTGGCCGATGCAGAAAAGGAAATTGCAGACGCAGAGAAGACCATTGCGGAGAAAGAAGCAGAGCTGGCGGATGCCCGGCAGGAAATAGCGGATAACGAGACTCTCTTAGCGGAGAAAAAGCAGGATTATGAAGACGGTATGGAGGCATTTACTTCCGGTAAGAAGGAGGTAGAGAGTAAGCAGAGCGAGCTATCCGCCGCTCTTGCACAGATTACGGAGGCGGAGAACGCACTGGCCCAGGCGCAGGCCCAGATAGACGCCATGACGGGGGTGTATCCTGCGGAAATCGTTGCGGCAGCCCAGGCGCAGCTTGATGCCCAGAAAGCAGAGCTAGAGGAATCGAAAGCCCAGCTGCAGGCCGGACAGGCCCAGCTGAACGGTGCGGATGACCAGTTGAACAAGGCTTACATGGAATTGAGCGCAGGCGGCGTACAGATTGAAGAGGCGGAAGCGGAGCTGGCGGATGCAAAGCTCCAGGTGGAGGATGGGGAGACGCAGCTGGCGGATGCCAAAAAGGAGCTGGAAGAGGCCAGGGCCACCTTAGAAGAGAACAGGCAGGAGCTGGCAGATGCCCGGGAGGAAGTGACCGACGGCTGGAACGAATATAACGACGCTTATGCCGAATTTGAGGAAGAGATTGCCGATGCGGAAGAAAAGCTGGCGGATGCCCGGTCGGAGATTGCGGATATCCGGGAGCCGGATACCTATGTGCTGGACCGGGATACCAATGTGGGCTATGCCTGCTTTGAGAGCGATTCCAGCATCGTGGAGGGGATTGCCGTCGTATTCCCCGTATTCTTTTTCCTGGTAGCGGCATTGGTATGCGTCACCACCATGAACCGTATGGTGGAGGAGCAGCGTACCCAGATCGGCGTACTGAAAGCGTTGGGCTATGGGGAAGGGACAATTATGGGAAAATATCTGTTCTATTCCGGAAGTGCTGCGCTGATCGGCTGTCTGACAGGCTTTTTCGTCGGAACCTACTTTTTCCCGTATGTGATATGGTTTGCCTATGGTATCATGTATAAGATGGGAGGTATGGTCTATGTCTTTGACGGGCAGCTGGCCGTGATTTCTCTGATCTGCTCCCTGATCTGTTCCATGGGCACTACCTGGATTTCCTGCAGGCATGAGCTTCGGGAGGTGGCGGCGGAGCTGATGCGGCCCAAGTCACCCAAGGCAGGAAAAAGGGTATTTCTGGAGTATGTGCCCTTTATCTGGAAACGGCTGAAGTTCCTGGATAAGGTCTCTGTACGGAATGTGATCCGGTATAAGAAGCGTTTCTTTATGATGATCATCGGTATCAGCGGCTGTACGGCGCTACTGGTAACGGGCTTCGGCGTCAGGGATTCCGTGATGAATATCGCCAATCAGCAGTTTGAAGAAATACAGATCTATGACCTTGGCGTCACCCTGAATGACGGCTATACCGGCGATCCGGACGAGGACACGGAACAGGTGCTGCAGCTGGCGGAGGATTACGGCGGCCGGTACATGTTTGCCCTGGAGGCCGCAATGGATCTGGTAACGGACGAACAGGTCAAGGCCATTAATCTGATCGTGGCGGAGGAGCCGGAGCAGATAGGAGATTTCATCGACCTGCATACTGAAAGAGGAGAGGCCATCCCTTATCCCGGGGATGGGGAAGCCGTGATCTGCAAAAAGCTGGCGGATACCTATGGGATTTCCGTAGGTGACAGCGTGGTACTCCGGGATGATTCCCAGCGGGAAATCAGCGTCACGGTATCCGGTATCTTTGAAAATTTTATTTATAATTATGTGTATCTGGACCAGCAAACCTATGAAGAGGCAATCGGAGAGGCGGAGTATAAGGGGATATATATTAATCTTCCCGAGGAGGCGGATCCGCATACGGTCAGCGCTTCCATTATGAAAGTGGACAATGTGACTGCGGTAACGGTCAATGAAGATATGCTGCTGCGCTTTTCCAGCATGATGGGAAGCATGAATTACCTGGTATTTGTGATTATCGGCTGCGCTGCTGCGCTGGCGTTTATCGTGCTCTATAATCTGAACAATATCAATATTACGGAGCGTGTACGGGAAATTGCCACCATCAAGGTGCTGGGATTCTATAAAAAAGAAACGGCGTCTTATGTATTCCGTGAAAATATGGTGCTGACCGGCATTGGCTGCGGCGTGGGGCTGCTTCTGGGAAAGCTGCTGCATATGTATGTCATGCACGAGGTGGTGCTGGATATGATTTTCTTTGACGTACAGGTAAAGGGCATCAGCTATCTGCTCAGCATCCTCCTGACGTTCGTTTTTAACTGGATCGTAAATCGTATGATGTCGGGTAAGCTGGAGAAGATCAACATGGCAGAGTCGCTGAAGTCCGTGGATTAAGTGCCGGGAAAATCCGGGATATGTAGGTAGGGCATAAAGCCCTACACATGACATTCCTCCTTGGGAGGTTCCTTATCGCAGTCGTCAAGAATCGGCTTGATTAAATCCAGCTTGGATTTCAGGACGATTTCCAGGCTGGTGATTTTATCCACCATATCCTCCACGGATTTGTTGACCTCCAGCAGATCTTTTGTGTCACAGCTGATGGAAATGGCTTTTTGCAGCTTTTCCCCCTCAGCATTCAGAATGTGGGAAATAGCGGTTTCTTCCAGTGCAATGGACTGGAGAAGTGCGGATGCAGCACAGCATTTATCAATGTGTGAGCATTCAATTTTGGGCATACTCATATGGGATTGCTCCTTATCTTTTTTTATATAGTATGCAGCTTCAAAAAAAATGTTAATTTGTCGAAAAGCGGCAGCATGGATTTTCAGAAAATATAGAGAAATAATCGAAAGCGCAGTATAATAGGAGTGGTTATGCAGCGGGGAGTGAGAGGTGAGGAAGTATGAGATATCAGATCAGGCATGCCCTGGTACAGTATGGGGCAGATACTATATTAGAGGATGTAAATTTTGAGGTACACGATAAAGAAAAAATTGCCGTTGTGGGACGTAATGGCTGCGGTAAGACCACACTGCTGAAGCTGATTGCCGGAGATATCCAGATGAACAATCCCGACAGCGATGAGGACTGCGGTATTACCATGGCGGGAAAGCAGGAGATCGGTTTTCTTCGGCAGGTGAACTTTGAAGACAAGGAAGTTTCGGTGGAGGAGGAGATCAAGAAAGTTTTTGCACCGGTCTTTGCCTGTGAAAAACGGATGAACGAGCTGGAGGAGCAGATGAAAATGTCGGATGACCGGCAGCTGCTAGGCGAGTATGACAGCCTGCAGCGGAGGCTGGAGGCTCTGCGGGGGTACTCCTGGCGGCAGGACATGGAGATCATGTTTCAGCGCTTCGGCTTTCCGCTGGAGGATTTAAAACGCCCCATCGGCAGCTTCTCCGGAGGACAGCAGACCAAGGTGGCTTTTATCAAGCTGCTGCTGGGCAGGCCGGATATCATGCTGCTGGACGAGCCCACCAACCATCTGGATCTCCCCACCATTGAATGGCTGGAGGGATATCTGAAAAATTATGACAAGGCGGTGGTCATCGTCTCCCATGACCGGATGTTCCTGGATAAGGTCATTGATGTGACCTACGAGATCGAATATCATCGGATGAAGCGTTATCCGGGGAATTATACGGCCTTTATGAAGCGCAAGGAGGAGGATCTGCTGAAGCAGGAGAAGGACTATGAGGAGCAGCAGAAAGAGATCCAGAGGCTGACGGAGTGGATTGAAAAATGGAAAAACACTCCCTCCAAGGTCTCTGCCACCCATTCCAAGCGCATGGCCATTGAGCATATGGTGAAGATCGAGAAGCCCAGGCATTTTGATACCAGGGCCTTTCATGCCCGGTATGTGCCCCGGATCGAAAGCTACACCAATGTGGTGCAGGCCAAGGAGCTGTCCATCGGTTACGATCACGAGCTGAGCAAGGTTTCTTTCCTGCTGCAGAAAAAAGAGCGGCTGGCGATCATCGGGGAGAACGGCAAGGGAAAGTCCACGCTGCTGAAGACCCTGATCGGGGAGATTCCCGCACTGGGCGGCGAGTTTAAGTTCGGTCAGAACGTGGAATGGGGCTATTTTGACCAGCAGAAGGCGGTGCATGATGATGCGGACCCGCAGCAGACGTTACTGGATAATTTCTGGGAAGCGTATCCGGGCTATCTGCGGGAAGAGGTGCGCAGCGCTTTAGGAGGCTTTCTGTTTTCCGGAGAGGATGTGATGAAGCTCATGGGGCAGCTCTCCGGCGGAGAGAAAGTGCGCCTGTCCCTGTGTAAAATGCTGCAGACCAGACCGAATCTGCTGATCCTGGACGAGCCCACCAACCATATGGATATTATCGGAAAAGAAGCTCTGGAACAGATGCTGCAGGAGTATGAGGGGACGGTATTGTTTGTTTCCCATGATCGGTATTTTATCAGCCGGATCGCCACGGGCA
>JAGANP010000199.1 GCA_017624175.1 Lachnospiraceae bacterium
ACATACATCTCCACAAAATCAGAGCCGGAAATCGAAAGGAACTGGACCCCGGCCTCACCGGCAGTTGCCCGGGCAAGCAATGTCTTGCCGGTACCGGGAGGGCCTACCAGCAGCAGACCGTGGGGGATCTGGGCACCGATCCTGGTGAATTTCTCCGGGTTGCGGAGGAAGTCCACCACTTCCTGCAGCTCCTGCTTTTCCTCGTCCGCACCGGCCACATCCTGGAAGGTCACCTTTTTACCGTGTACACCCACCGTAGTCCGTGCCTTGCCAAAGGTATTGGCAGGGTTGCCGCCACCACCGCCGGACATGGCCGCCCGGCTCATAAGAATGAACCAGATGATCAGCAGTACACCGCCGGTGATCAGCAGCGGCAGGATCATGTCATAGAAAGACCAGCCCTCCTGGGGAACGAAATCATAGGCCTCCAGCACGCCCTTCCCGGCCTGCTCCTGCACGGTATCCCACATTTCCTGCCGGAACAGCTCCGGATCAGCCAAGCGGCAATTTAACTGCGTCTTGCTCATATAAGGGTTATGCAGATACAGCGTGATGCTCTGTCCGTCCACCTCAAAGCCCCGAACCTGCTCCTCATGGAACAGCTCAATGATCTCCGAGTAGGTCAGGTCGTCCTTTTTATTTCCGAAGACTCCCAGTACCAGAGACAGCAGCAACGCCAAAATGCCCAGATACAGGATCACGGATATCCATCTTCTTTTCTTCAAAACAGGTACTCCTTAGCTTATTGATATGCTTCCGGCTTCAACACGCCCACATAGGGCAGATTCCGGTAGTGTTCGTTATAGTCCAGACCGTAGCCCACCACGAAGGCATTGGGCACAGTAAAGCCCACGAAGTCCGCCTGCAAGGTGATGCCTTCTTTCCGACGGGAGGGCTTATCCAGCAATGTACAGATCTTCAGGGAGGCGGGCTCTTTTGCCATCAGGTGCTTATAGGTAAAGTCCAGAGAGGTTCCGGTATCAAAAATATCCTCCAAAATCAGCACATGGCGGCCCTTGATATCCACAGAAACATCCCGCTTGACCTGCATCTGGCCGGTGGTTGTCGTTCCTGCATAGGAGGAGATCCACATAAAGTCCATCTGGCAGGGAACCTTCAGCTGGCGGATCATATCGGCATAGAAGACTACGACGCCCTTCAATACGCCCACCACCACAGGATCCTTATCCTTATATTCCTCTGTTAAGATCTCGCCCAGTTCCCGGATCCGGCTCTGGATCTGTTCCTCTGTGATCAAGATCTCCTGAATATCCTTTTCCATTTTTCTTTCCTCCCGTATCTTTCTCTAAATGGGTTCAAACCGGATCTGCCATGCCGGCAGCTCCCGGGCGATGCGCTTTTGATCCGGACCGATGCCACAGATGCCCAGAATTCCCTTCCGGTCACAAAGCACCGGGATCTGTGACCGCCGGTGGGCGGGGATCTTCCGGTCGATAAACAGCTTTTTCAAGGATTTCGTACCACCGGGGAGCGTGATCTCATCGCCGCTTTGGCGGCTTCGCAGCTCCACCGGACCTTGCATGTCCAAGGTAAAGGTATTGGCATTGTTGATGATCTCCCTTGCCGGGGCGCATACCACCCGCAGGCCCAGCCGGGGCAGCTCCACTTCTCCCTCCGCAGGCAGGCTCACCGGGGTAAATTCCACCTGCTCCGACTGCACCTGCAGCCGGTCGTAGACCCGGCAGACCGTAACACCTCCGGGCAGCTGTGCCCGGGCAGAGGGCTTCGGAGAATACAAAAGGGACTCCACCAGCGCGATATGCTCCGTTTCCGGCTCCCGGACACCGGCTTCCTTCAAAAACCGTTCCAGCATCCGGCTTCGGACTGCCGGGGAAAGAGTCTTCAGCCCGTCCACTGCGGGCAGCTGATCATATGCAGCCAGCTCCCCAAGGGCAGCCTCGTCCTGCCGCAGTCGCTGGGCGGCGGCGGAGGTATTTTCCGCAAACCGGGGATTTTCCCGGTGCAGCAGGGGCATGATATGATGCCGCACCCGATTTCTCAGGAAGGCATCCTCCCCGTTGGAGCTGTCCTCCACCCAAGAAAGGTTATACTCCTGCAAAAAAGCCAGCACCTGCTGCCTGGTCACATTCAGCATGGGGCGGATCAGCCGCCCACGCACGGGGGCAATGCCCCCCAAACCCTTCAGTCCCGTACCCCGGATCAGGTGCATCAGCACCGTCTCTGCGTTGTCATCGGCAGTATGGGCTGTGGCGATCTTCCCCGGAAGGGTCTCCAGAAAGGCATACCGGGCATCCCGGGCTGCCGCCTCCAGTCCCTTGGGGCCTGCCACCACATTCCCCTTGCAGGTCGTCAGCGGAATATCCAGCCGGTCACACAGCGACCGGACGAAAGCTCCGTCCCGATCGGATTCTTCCCCCCGAAGGCCGTGATTATAATGGGCGGCAGAAAGTCGGATCGTTAACTTATCCTTCAAAAGATACAAGCCAAACAGCAGTGCAACGGAATCCGCACCGCCGGAGACGGCGCAAACCACCCGGTCACCTGGCCGGAGCAGCTCATATTGGCGGATGGCAGTCAGCAGCTCATTCAGCATGCTTCCACTCCCGATCCGCAAAGGTGGTAAACTGAGGCAGCCACTGGAGCTTCACGGTGCCCACTTCGCCATGGCGGTTCTTCGCCACGATACATTCGGCAACATTTTGCTCCTCGCTTTCCTTATTGTAGTAATCGTCACGGTACAAAAACAGCACCGCATCCGCATCCTGCTCGATAGAGCCGGATTCACGCAGGTCAGAAAGCATAGGCCGTTTATCGGTACGGCTTTCCGGGCCACGGGAAAGCTGGCTCAGGCAGATCACAGGCACATTCAGTTCCTTGGCCATAATTTTCAGCGAGCGGGAAATTTCACCAACGATATTTACACGGCTGTCGCCGCCCTTGCCGTAGCCGGAGCCGTTCATAAGC
>JAGANP010000200.1 GCA_017624175.1 Lachnospiraceae bacterium
TCCGATCCGTTTCTGTCGGTACATGCTCCTCTCATCTATCAGCTTCTCCAGCGTCCTTCCCAGATAAATCAGATGGCGCAGGGGCATATTCTCGTTGATCGTGGACTGGTGCTCACTGAATACCAGAACACGAATTTTTACCGTAAAGGCAATATCATTCTTTCTGACAATAAACAGCACTCCCTCCAAGGTCACATAGGTAATATCCTCCGGCGATACCTCCTCTTCTCCCAGTGCGGCATATAACTGACAAGCGTTCTCAGGTTCCTTGAAATAGGCAGTAAAGGCACTGTCTTTCACCTCACGATTGGATGCGTACTTTCCCCTGTTTTTCTCCATGAATAAATTCCCTCCCGATAGTTTGTATAAACAAAAAAGAAAACACAGAAACCGCACTTTTCCTGCGTTTTCTCCGTTTTCTCTATCCATTGTAGCTTTATCGTAACACATATATTTTCAATGTTCAACCGATTTTTTACTAAATTGGCAACCATACAAAGATTATCCTGCCAGCCCTTTCAGCAAGGCGATCTCCGCCTGATAGCCGTCCAGTTCATTAGGGGTCTCCAGGTAAAAGGGGAGGCTCCTCAGACGGGGATGGCTGACAATCCGGCCAAAGGCCTCCAGACCGATATACCCCTGGCCGATCTTCTCATGACGGTCCTTATGGGCCCCGCAGGGATTCAGGGAATCATTGATGTGTATGGCTTTCAGCCGGTCAAGACCCACCACCCGGTCAAACTCCTCCAAGACCTCCTCCAGATGTCCGGCGATATCATAGCCGCCGTCCCAGACATGACAGGTATCCAGGCAGACGCCCAGCTTCTCCGGCAGCGCCACCCGGTCTATGATGCTGCGCAGCTCCTCAAAGCTGCGGCCCACCTCGCTGCCCTTACCGGCCATGGTCTCCAACAGCACCGTGGTATGCATTTCCGGCCACATACAGCGGTTCAGCACATCTGCAATCAGTTCTATACCCCTCTCCGAACCCTGTCCCACATGACTGCCCGGGTGAAAATTATACATGACACCGGGAATCATCTCCAGCCGCTTCAGATCATCCGCCATGGTCAATAGGGCAAATTCCCGCACTCGCTCCTCCTTGCCGCAGGCATTCAGCGTATAAGGCGCATGAGCCAGGGGACTGGCAATATTCTCTTTCTCCATATAATCGAGCATGGCCTCCACATCTGCGGGGTCCCAATCCTTGGCCGCACCTCCCCGGGGATTGCGGGTAAAAAACTGAAAGGTACCCGCCCCAATGGAAGCCGCCGTCCGGGCCATATGCAGAAATCCCTTTGTGGAAGACAGATGACAACCGATCCGCAGCATCGTTTTTCCTCCTCAATCCGGCAGATAATAAGAGCCACAGCAGAAGACCTTTCACATCCGTCCCCACTGCGGCGCTATATCATTCTACTCTATTTCTTTGCTCCTGCTTCAAAAAAGTTATTCAGGTTCTCCAGGCAGCGGTACAGGATCTCCAGCTCCTGATCATTTAAGTCTTTCACAATGGCTTTTATCATGCTCTTGTGAAAATCACGATGATGATAAAAAGCTTTTTTCCCCTTATCCATCAGTGTGACATACACTACCCGCTTGTCCTCGGAGCTTCGCTCCCGGCGGATATACCCTTTTTTCTCCAGCCCGTTCATGTTGATCGTCAGAGTACTTACCGTGACATGAAGCCGGTGGGCAATCTCGGACATATTCCTGGGGTTCTCGATCCCGATCGCTTCTATGATATGCATGTCATTATTGGTGATATCCTTAAACTCTTCCGTGATGACTGCCTCGCCCTCCATGTCCATCACATGGTTAAACAGATTCACCAGCAGTTCATTCATGGAGCGTTTCCTATCCTGTGCCATTCGTCACCGATGCCTTCCTTATAAGTGTCCTTATCCATTTGCAGAATTATTACAGCGCATACTCAAGTATAGCAATTTTACCGGAAAAGTCAATGGATTTTTGCCTACCACTCCAGCACGCAGGCCCCATAAGTCAGTCCTGCGCCAAAGCCTGACAGCACCAAAAGCATTCCCTCTTTCAGCTTTCCCTCCCGATTCAGTTCATCCAGAAGCACCGGAATCGCTGCGGAAGACATGTTGCCCACCCGATCCAGATTTATCGGAAATTTCTCAGGCTCCGCCCCGAGACGCTTATAGATGCCCTCAATAATCCGTTTGTTGGCCTGATGCAATACGTACAGATCCACATCCTGTACCGTCATCTGCGCCTGCTCCAACGCTTCCTGTATACAGGCCGGTACCTGGCGTACTGCAAAGGCAAATACCTCCCTGCCGTCCATCTGTATATAGGGAGTCTGTGACGGAACGGATGCAAAGGGATTATGAAGCTCCCTGCTGTCGCACTGCAGCACTGCGCCTTTATTTCCATCAGAGTGCTGAACAAAGCCCCGGATACCGCCTCGCTCACTGCGCTCCACCCACACGGCCCCGGCTCCGTCCCCGAAGAGGACACAGGTGCTCCTGTCCGTCCAATCAACGATCTTGGACAGCACCTCGCTGCCCACCACCAATGCATTCCGATAAATTCCCGCCTCAATATAGGCCCAGGCCGTGTGCAGCGCAAACAGAAATCCGGCGCAGGCTGCATTCAGGTCAAAAGCCACTGCCCTTGCAGCTCCCAGTTCGCTCTGCACCTGGCAGGCCGCACAGGGAATCCCTCTTTCCGGCGTACAGGTGGCCACCAGCAGCAGCTCCGTCTCTGCCGCCTCTCTGCCCGCATTTTCCAGCGCACGTCTGCAGGCCTGTGCCGCCAGGGATACCACGGTTTCTCCCGTGGAAATATGCCTGCTGCCGATACCGGTCCGCTCCCGGATCCATGCATCGGAGGTATCCACCAGCTGTGTCATATCCTCATTTGTCATTATTTTTTCCGGCAGAGCACTTCCGGTTCCCATTATTTTTATCGCCATATACCTTAATCCTTTCTTTTCCTCACGCTGCCGCTAAAGGTTTACCGCTTCATGCGCAGGATCCGGCTGATTGTGCATGATCGCACTAGAAGCTGCGGAAACGCCGGTATCTCTGGGCTGCGATCTCCTCTCCGGTCATTCCCTGATAACGCTTCAGAAAATCAATGATCTGCTCTTTCATATATCCGCCGATGGCCGCCACAGTGGAATCATCCGCCCTGCCGAACTCAGGGACAATCTTCTCGATTACTTTCAGAAGCTTTAAGTCCTGTGCAGTAATATGCATTACCTCGC
The DNA here is from genome assembly GCA_017624175.1 of Lachnospiraceae bacterium. Classification (GTDB taxonomy): domain Bacteria; phylum Bacillota; class Clostridia; order Lachnospirales; family Lachnospiraceae; genus Acetatifactor. Next base: position 3,236 of record JAGANP010000200.1, read on the forward strand.
TGGCCTCCTTGGCCCGGGAGGCGTCTTTCCATAATATGGAAGCAAAGCCCTCGGGAGACAGGATGGAATAGGTGGCATTTTCCAGCATCCATACCTCATTTCCCACAGCGGTAGCCAATGCCCCGCCGCTGCCTCCCTCTCCGATAAAGATACAGAGCACGGGCACTTTCAGAGCCGCCATCTCCCGCAGATTCCTGGCAATGGCCTCACCCTGCCCTCTCTCCTCCGCTTCAATACCGCAGAAAGCGCCGGCCGTGTTGACAAAGCTGATAATGGGCCTGTGGAACTTCTCCGCCTGTTTCATCAGGCGCAGGGCTTTCCGATATCCCTCGGGCATGGGCATACCGAAATTCCGTCTCTGGCAATCCTTGATATCCTTTCCCTTATGCTCTGCAATGACCGTCACCGGCTGACCGTCCAGAAACGCCACGCCGCCTATGATCGCTGGGTCATCCCGGAATGCTCTGTCCCCGTGGGACTCCACAAAATAGTCAAAAATATGCTCCATATAATCGCAGGCCTGGGGACGCTCCACCTTACGGACCGCTTTCACCTTTTCCCAGGCGTCCTTGGGGCGTACCTTAAAGGACTGCTCCTTTAAAATCTCGCTGAGCACAAACCGGGAATCCCTGCCGGGGGTAAACTCCGCATAACGGGCATCCTCCCCCTGATGGGATTTTATCAGGAAATAGATGGTCTTTTTCAGCACCTCCCGCTTTACGATACCGTCAATGATCCCGTGCTCTACCAGGAATTCAGCGGTCTGAAAGCCCTCCGGCAGCTCCTGTCCGATGGTCTGACGGATCACTCTGGGACCTGCAAAGCCAATCAGTGCTCCCGGCTCCGCCATGATCACATCTCCCAGCATGGCAAAGCTGGCTGTGACGCCGCCTGTGGTGGGATCTGTCAGAATCGTACAATATAAAAGTCCCGCCTCCCCCAGCTTCTGAATGGCCGCAGCGGTCTTGGCCATCTGCATCAGGGAAATGATCCCTTCCTGCATCCTGGCGCCGCCGGAGCAGCAGAACAGAAATACCGGAAGCTTTTTCTCAATGGCTCTCTCGATGGCGGCGGTAATCTTTTCTCCCACCACCTGGCCCATGCTGGACATCAGGAACCGGGAATCACAGATCCCCAGCACGATATCCTCTCCGAATACCTTACACTGGCCCACAGTCACTGCCTCGTCCAGGCCGGTCTTCTCCCTGGCCTGGGCCAGTTTTTCCTCATAGCCCTCATAGGCCAGGGGATTATGTACCGGCAGATCCGTAAACCACGGCTCAAAAGTATGGGGATCCGCTACCATGCGGATACGGTTGGATGTTTTGACCCGGAAATATCCCTCACACTCGTAGCAGATATATTTTCTCTTCACTACCCTGGCCCGATCCACCATCTTCCCGCATTTCGGACAGCGGATCAGATATACCTCTGCGGCAGGCTGGCCGCCGTTTTCTGCGGCCTTAGCCTCGCCGGGCTCCGCTTCTGCAGTGTTCTGCGCCTTTGCAGCTGCCAGTGAGATGTTCCGCTTATTCCGTTTTGTGGCAAAATACTCCGCCCGCTTCTGTTTTAACCGATCCATATTCATCCTGACAACGCCTCCTATCCAATGGCAAAAGTCAATTCGGCCTGTGCCGCCACCTTATCGTTTACCCTGGCCACGGCTCTGCCCACGCCGATGGGCCCCTTGGCCTTAATGATCTCTGTCTCCAGAAACAATACGTCTCCCGGCACCACCTTCTGACGGAATCTGGCCTTGTCGATTCCTGCGAAATAGGCGGTGCGTCCTTTCCAGTCCGGCTGGGACAGCATAGCCACCGCCCCCACCTGAGCCAGCGCTTCCAGGATCAGTACCCCGGGCATTACGGGATTACCGGGAAAATGCCCCTGGAAAAAGGGCTCATTTACGCTGACACATTTTTTTCCCAGGGCACGCACCCCTGGCTCCAGCTCTTCAATGGTATCAATCAGCAGAAAGGGATACCGGTGCGGTATGATTTCCATAATTTCCTTTGCAGTATATAATGACATAATTTCCTTTCCATGCATATCTGAAGTCCGGGGGACCGGACTTCGGTATTACCTGCGCTATGCACTAATCCATAATCTCTGACAGATCCGGCATCACTGCCGCAGCTGCCCCACCAAAATGCTGGCATTATGTCCGCCAAAGCCCAGCGAATTGCTGAGGGCATAGGGAACCTGTTCCCGACAGCTCTCCTTACAGTAGTTCAGATCCAGCTCCTCCTCGCTCTCCTGCAGGCCCACGGTTCTGTGGATAAAGCCCTCCTGCAGTTCCTTGACGCAGGTAATAAACTCCACTGCCCCTGCGGCTCCCAGCAGATGGCCGACCATGGACTTGGTGGAATTGATCTTCAGCCGCTTTGCATGTTCTCCGAAAGCCAGCTTGATCGCCCTGGTCTCAAAGAGGTCATTGTGGTGAGTGCCGGTGCCATGGGCATTAATATACGTCACTTCCTCCGGCTTCACCTCGCCGTCCTCCATGGCGCATGTCATGGCTCTGGCGGCGCCTGCGCCGTCCTCCGCCGGAGAGGTAATATGATAGGCGTCCGAAGAACAGCCGTAGCCCAGCACTTCCGCATAGATATGGGCGCCTCTCTTCCTGGCATGCTCCAGCTCCTCCAGAATCACCACACCGGCGCCCTCACCCATAACAAAGCCGCTTCTGTCCCTGTCAAAGGGAATGGAGCACCTTGCCGGATCCGTGCTGTCTGACAGAGCTGTCAGCGAAGTAAAACCGGCGATGCCGATAGGGGTCACCGCTCCCTCCGTACCCCCGGCCACCATCACGTCCGCATCCCAGTATTGGATGGTACGGAATGCCTCGCCGATGGAGTTGGTACCTGTGGCACAGGCCGTCACCACGTTCAGACTTTTTCCCTTAAGGCCGTAGGCGATGCTCACATTGCCTGCTGCCATATTGGAAATCATCAGCGGCACCAGCAGGGGAGCCACTCTTGAGGGGCCTTTTTCCAGCAGTCTGCTGTGCTCTCTCTCCAGGGCCTGCAGGCTGCCGATACCGCTGCCCACAGCGCAGCCCACACGCCAGGCATCCTCTTTCTCCATATCCAGACCTGCATCCCCGATGGCCTCCCCGGCAGCTGCCACCGCAAACTGGCAAAAACGCTCCATGCGTCTTGCCGATTTTTTATCCATATAATTTTCCGGCTGAAAATCCTTGACCTCTGCGGCCAATTTGCATTTATAATCCGTGGTGTCAAAAGCCGTGATAGGCGCAAAGCCGATTTTTTCCTGCTTAATTCCCTGCCAGAATTCTTCCACACCGATACCGATGGGCGTCACTGCGCCCATTCCGGTCACTACCACCCGTCTGCTCATATTGCCATACCTCCATCCACACAGATCACCTGTCCGGTGATGTAGTCGGATCTGCCCCCTGCCAGAAAGGCCACCAGCTCCGCAATGTCCTCCACGCTTCCCATTCTGCCCATGGGCACGGCGGCCACACCGGCCTCCCTTGCCTTTTCCGGCAGCGCCTGGGTCATCTCCGTATCAATAAAGCCGGGCGCCACCGCATTGACGCAAATCCCCCGGGACGCCAGCTCCCTGGCCACACTTTTTGTCAGTCCGATCAGCCCCGCCTTGGAGGCAGAGTAATTGGCCTGACCTGCATTGCCCAGTACACCGGAGACGGAGGAGATATTTACGATTTTACCGCTGCGCTGCTTTAAAAACTGTCTGGACAGATGACGTATGGTATTGAACGCCCCTTTCAGATTGATATCCAGCACCCGGTCATAATCCTCCTCGGACATTCGCATAATCAGGTTATCCCGGGTCACGCCTGCGTTATTTACCAGGATATCCACATGCCCGTATTTTTTTATGATGTTATCCACCATTTCGCCGCAGGCCGTAAAGTCGGATACATCACAGCCGATACACTCTGCACTGCCTCCGGCCTTTATGATTTCCTCCGCCGCTTCCCTGGCCCGCTGCTGGGAGCCGTTATAATTGATCAGCACCACTGCGCCCTGGGCCGCCAGCTTTCCGGCAATCCCACGGCCAATTCCACGGCCGGCGCCGGTAACCAGGGCCACCTTGCCCGCCAGCTCCCCGGCGGAGCCTTTATTTTCTGTCATCTTCTCTTCCATTACCTACTCCTGTAAAAGCTTCTCCAGATCTTCAACCTTTTCCACATTGTACACGACGGCGCCTCTGTCGATCTTACGCAGGAAGCCGCTCAGGGTCCTGCCGGGGCCGATCTCAATAAAGGTATCCACACCCTCCGCCAGCATTCGTTCCATGGTCTCCCGCCATCTTACGGCAGAAGACACCTGCTTCGCCAGCAGCTCCTTCACCCGGGAGCAGTCCGTCACCGGAGCCGCCTCCACATTGCAAAGGTAGGGAATAACGGGATCCTTTACCGCCACATGAGCCAGTTCGGACGCCAGCTTCTCCCCCGCTCCCGCCAGCAGCGGAGAATGAAAAGGACCGCTGACCTTCAGCGGCACGCATCGCTTTGCACCGGCCTCCTGAAGCTTCTCTGCCGCCGCCTGCACTGCCGCCTGCTCTCCGGTAATCACGATCTGTCCGGGGCAGTTGTCGTTGGCAATGGTAACCATCCCCTCCGTACGCCCGCAGATCTCCCCGACAGTCCCGGCATCCAGTCCCAGCACCGCCGTCATGGCGCCGCCTATAGGGTAGGCCTCCTGCATATAGATTCCCCGGCTGCGGATCAGTCGGAACAGATCCTCCGTCTCCATGACCTCCGCTGCCGCCAGTGCGCCGTATTCTCCCAGGCTTAAGCCTGCGCAGCAGTCCGCCTGAATTCCCTTTTCCTGCTGCAGCACTTTCAGGATAGCCACCTCCGTGGTCAGCATGGCGATCTGTGTGTATTCCGTAATATTCAGGCGGTCATTTTCTGTGAAACAAAGCTCCGCCACATTCAGGCCCGTTGCCTTTTCCGCCAGTCCGTAAACCTCTCTGGCAATTTCATATGTATCGTAAAAATCCTTGCCCATACCGCAGTATTGGGCTCCCTGTCCGGGGAAAATAAACGCTGTTTTACCCATTTTCATCTGCCCTATCTCTTAATCAGTGTTTCCGCCTGCTCCATGATCTCCCGGATCATCTCCTGACAGGTCTGCTCCTTGCTCACAAGTCCTGCGATCTGGCCTGCCATCAGGGTACCGTTTACAGTGTCCCCCTCCACCACAGCCTTGCGCAGCGCTCCCAGAGTCAGTTGCTCCAGCTCCTCTAAGGAGGCTCCTGCCTTTTCCCGCTTCAGATACTCTCTCGTCATCTGATTGCGAAGCTGTCTTACCGGATGTCCATGACTCATGCCCGTCACCTCGGAGTCTATATCCTTGGCGGCAATGACCTTTTGCTTATAATTTTCATGTACGATGGATTCTCTGGCCACAATAAAGCGTGTGCCCATCTGCACCGCTTCTGCGCCCAGCATAAACGCCGCCGCCAATCCCCGGCCATCTGCGATGCCCCCGGCTGCAATCACCGGGACGGTCACGGCATCCACCACCTGGGGCACCAGCGTCATAGTCGTGGTAGAACCGATATGGCCGCCGGACTCGGTTCCCTCGGCCACCACCGCATCGGCCCCTGCCCGCTCCATCATTTTCGCCATGGCTACACTGGCAACCACCGGTATCACTTTTACTCCTGCTTCCTTCCACAGGGACATATATTTGCCCGGGTTTCCGGCGCCGGTAGTCACTACCTGCACGCCCTCCTCCACGATCACCCTGGCAATCGCATCCGCTTCCGGATTCATCAGCATCAGGTTCACGCCAAAGGGTTTCTCTGTGATCTCCTTTACGCTGCGGATCTGTTCTCTCACCCACTCCGCAGGAGCCCCTCCGGCTCCGATGATTCCCAGACCTCCGGCCTCGGACACTGCCGCCGCCAGATGATACTCCGCTACCCAGGCCATTCCCCCCTGAATGATGGGGACTTCGATTCCCAGTAATTCTGTAATTTTTGTCTTCATGGTTTACTCCACACCCTTATTCTTCAGATATTCCATCACATCGCCTACAGTGGCCAGCTGCTCCAGATCTTCAGAGGGAATCTCAATCCCGAACTCATCCTCCAAAGCCATCACCATCTCAAACAGATCCAGGGAATCCGCCTCCAGATCTTCCTTAAACCTGGTGGCCTCTGTGATCTCCACTCCGTCCGCATTCAGCTTTTCCTCAATTACTGCTATCACCTGTTCCAACATGATTTTTCTCCTTTACTTTTCATAGTTTTGTAAACCACTTGTAATAGTTTGAAATACTATTTATTTTGACTCTCAAATTATTTGATACTCAAACTATTTAGCTGAATGATACTACCGGATGATCCATATGTCAATAGTGTTTTTGCAAAA
>JAGANP010000201.1 GCA_017624175.1 Lachnospiraceae bacterium
CATGCTCCATCATATCATCCAGGGAGGTTATCCCCATTTTTATCCCTGAATTACACTCTCTCAGCAGCTTAATGGTATCGTCTTCCATATGATTACACACTCCTATCTCGGCTAACTCCCGCTTTTTCCGATAGTATGTGCTGTAAACGAAAAAATATGTATTATCGTTTTTTATTCGATACCAGCCGGTCATAACAGGTATAGAGCTTCTGCACGCCGTTCTCCAGGATATAGTAATGCCGGATATAGGGCACCAGCAAAATCAGAAGCAGAAGCACCAGGACAAACAGCATGGGCTCCGGCGCCAGCACACATCCCAGGATCGCCAGCATGGTCAGAAGCGCAAAAGTCACTGTCACAATCAGATGCACCAGCCGCTCATGCTGAAAGAACCCGATCTGCACCAGCACTTCCTCCCCCAGCGCCCGTCTCTCCTCCGCAGACATATTCTCCTGTTCTAAAAGCGCTTCCATCCGGGAAATATAGTTCTTCAACCGCTTTTCCATGTCTCCCTCCATTTTTTCCTTTTTTTCTATCCGTGATTATAGTATAATGTGCGCAACGGGCAGAGTCAAGTCGTCAAGCAAAAGGCTGCCGAGCTTGCTCGAGCAGACTCTTGCTTGACGATTTGACGAGCGAAGCGACCCCGAAAATACAAAGTATTTTCGGGGCTCTGCCCGTAGTAACCCAATATCCCAATGAAACGAGGACCCCATCATGAAATTACATAAACCTTTATTCCCAAACCTATTACTGCTCTCCCTAATCCTATTCCTGACCGCCTGCGGCGGCGCCTCCCAAAGTACCGCCGGCCAGTCCTGGAATGCCTCCCCCGCCCCGGCATATACCGAGCCCCCGGCTCCCTCTTCCACGCCGCAGCCCACGCCGCTTCCCACCCCTACGCCTTTCCCGGAGTACGATATTACCCTGATGATGGTGGGCGACAACCTGATGCACATGGGCATTGTGCGCAGCGGCCAGCAGGAGGACGGCAGCTATGATTACCGCATGCTGTTTGAGGGCATCTCCCCGCAGCTCCAGTCCGCTGACCTCAAAATCATCAACCAGGAAACCATCCTCGGGGGCAATGACCTGGGCTTTTCCGGTTTCCCTTACTTCAACTCTCCCACTGAAGTAGGAGACGCCATCGCCGCTGCCGGTTTTAATATTGTACTCCACGCCTCCAACCATGCGGCAGACCAGAAGCTCCAGGGCCTGGAAAACTGTGTCGCTTTCTGGCAGGAGCAGCACCCGGAAGTCATGATGCTGGGAATCTGCGGGGAGACGGCATCTGCGGAAATAACGGCTTCCGACAGCGATCCCTCCGCTGCCTGGCAGATGGACAAGTCCGGTATCGGCTACATGACCGTCAAAGGCATCACCTTTGCCGTCCTGAACTATACCTACGGCCCCAACATGGAGGTGCTTCCCTCTTCTCTCATGGGGCATCTGAACCTCCTCTGCGATTACGACCGTCAGAGCGGCCAGCTGGACTTTACCCACCTGAATCCCCAGGTGACGGAAGACATTGCCCTTGCAAAGGAAAACGCAGATATTGTCATTGTCTGCCCCCACTGGGGCACAGAATATGTCACCTCGCCCTCCAGCTATCAGCAGGAATTTGCCCTGCAGATGACGGAGGCAGGAGCGGATGTCATCCTCGGCACCCATCCCCATGTGATACAGCCTGTGGAATGGGTTCAGGCAGAAAACGGCAACCGGGCTCTGTGCTTTTATTCCCTGGGCAACTATGTCTCCACACAGAAAGACGGGATCTGCATGCTGGAAGCCATGGCCTGGATTACCTTTCATGTCACCGAAGACCGGGTCTATATTGAGCCGGAGCAAACCGGAGCGATCCCCCTGGTGTGCCAGTACACCAGCGGCCCCGTGCGCTTTGAGGGTGTCTATCTGCTGCAGGATTATACGGAAGAACAGGCCGCTCAGCACGGAATCCGCTCCTACGGGGGCGTAAATCTGCATCTGAGCGACCTGCAAAAATGGTCTGATGAAATTCTCGGGGATGCTGTCTTTTATTGGGAAGACTAATCAATCACATTCTTTATCGCCAGAATGTTATCATAGTCCGCCTCATAGACCACCACTCCCTTGCGGGAATTGGCCTCATGGATGATTTGGCCGTCCCCGATATACATAGCCACATGGGTACATTTGCTGTTTCCATAGCAGATGATATCCCCCGGCTGGATCTCACTGTAATCAATGCTTCTTCCGGCAGAACTATATTGCCCCGAGGGCGTCCTGCTGACGGAATATCCGAACTCCGCATAGATATAGCAGGTAAAACCGGAGCAGTCCGTCCCGCCCGCCAGGCTTTTGCCCCCATGCACATAGGGATATCCCAGATACTGCATGGCGTAATCTACAATGGAACGGCGCAGCTCTTCGTTGGAGGTATAGGTGGTAGACGGCGGCGTCAATGCCGTAACCGTGGTGTTCTCCGGCGTACTTTCCTCCGCTGCCGCCATGCGGGCTGCCAGCTCCCGCTGTGCCGCCAGCTCCGCCTGTTCCTCTTCTATGGACTTTGTATAGATAAACTCCTCCGAGACCGTCGTTTACTCCGCCGCCACATAGCCGGTTTTCTCCTCCGTATACTGCACCAGCAGCCAGTCTCCCAGCTCCTCCAGTAGCTTTACCTTTTCTCCTCGATCTATATAGCCGATGCGCTTAGCCTCCGTGCTCTGCTCCTGGCGCACATTGAGCCTATCCGCAATTACCGTGGCATAGCGGGTCACATACTGATCCACTGCCTCTACTGCCGCATCCCCATAGAGAAAATATTCTGCCTTGATATAGCCCTCCACACTGCCGGAAATCACATGAAACCAGTCATTTTCCTCCCCCGCAGTATTCAGGATCTGCGCCACTGCACCGTTGTAAATTTTTCCAAGAATTGCGCTGTCCGTATTCGGTTCACTGCGGACATTCACATAGTGATCCACCTGGGCAATGGCCAGATTGGCATACTCGCTCTCCGTCTCTTCCGATTCCGGTACGGCCTCTTCTGTTTCCGCCGAATCCTGCGCCATATCCTCTGCGGATGCCTCCACTTCCTCAGACAACGGCTGCGTCACAATTTCTGCAGACGCTTCCCCGGCCAAGGGCTGCACCCCAGCCGTACTCTCCAGAATAACTTCCTCCGCTGCCGCCGCTCCCACAGATATCCCCATGGGCATTATATCCGCCTCCGACCAGTGATAGCTGAACGCCGCCATTATTCCTACTAACAACACATTGATTAATCGCTTTTTCATGACATACCCCATATCTCATGCAGGCAGTACCCGCATTACCTCTCATCCTCTGTCTGCCGCAACACTGGTTTCAGTATATCACATCTTTTCGCTATTCCCAACCATTTATTTCAAATTTATTACAATTTTTTTAATTTTTTGAGACAGAGGGACACCAGGGGGACATATAGAAATTTTTCAGAACATCCGGTCCACCGTAAAGGTATAATCCGGGGCAAACTATCCCCTGTAAAGAACAATTCTGGACTCATATGAAAAAAATCCCCTGCCCGGTCCACTTTTTCCGCAAAAAAGTGGACCGAAGCAGAGAATTTCTTCTTATAAGTCCCATTTTACATTCTTCCTCATGAAAAAACAGCATTTTCAGGGCCTATTGTGGACCAAAACGAACTAAAATTCTCTATAGGTCCAGCAGCTGCCAATTCCCCCTATAATGCATTGTCAATCAGATCCTGATAGAACATCGCATAATCCGTTCTCTTTTCCTTAATAAACTGGATCGCAGAAGAAGGATGGCTGTTCAGGATGCCGGTCAGCAGATAGGGAATGTCGTATCCCCATACTGCGCCTTCTTCCCGCAGCTTGCCCATGTGCTTCTCCACAATATTCATGATGGCAATCTTGTTGTACCGGGGATTGCGCAGGAAGCTTAAGAGCAGCTCCATATAACAGTTGCCTGCGCCTCTTCCAATGCCGCTGACCGTGGCATCCAGGTAGCTTGCCCCTCTGGACAGGCTCTCGATGGTATTGGCAAATGCCAGCTGCTGGTTATTATGGGCATGCATACCCACTTTCTTCCCATACTTGGCCGCCACATTCAGATACTTGTCCGTCAGCCGCTCCACCTGCTCGGGATAGAATGCGCCAAAGCTGTCTACCAGATAGATCACGTCCACACTGCTCTGGCCCAGCAGCTCCAGGCCGCCGTCCAGCTCCGTGTCATTGACCTTGGATACCGCCATGATATTCACCGTGGTCTCGTAGCCTTTCTTCTTGGCATCCTCGATCATCTCAATGGCTGCAGGAATTGTATGAATATAGGTTGCCACCCGCACCAGATCAATGACGCTGTCCTTGCGGTTTAAAATATCTTTCTTATAATCGGTCCGCCCCACATCTGCCATCACCGACAGCTTCATATCCGTCTTGTTGTCCCCTACGATCTCCCGGATATCTTTCTCGTCGCAGAACTTCCATTTGCCGAAATCCTCCGGCTTGAAGATCTCCTTGGACGCCTTATAGCCGAACTCCATATAATCCACACCGGCTTTAATATTTGCCAGATACAGATCCTTCACAAATTCATCCGTAAAACGGAAATTATTCACCAGACCGCCGTCCCTCAGTGTACAATCCACTACCTTGATATCCGGGCGAAAGGATACCAGGCTGCCCTGTCTCTCTCTGCTCATGTCTTCATCTTCACCTTTCCTGAATCGCTTCATTACTTTAAAGTGCAGCACTTTAAACCATTAAATTCCTAGTGCGTAAAAAAGTGGAAGCAAGGAGGCTCGAACTCCTGACCTTTCGCGTGTGAGGCGAACGCTCATCCCGGCTGAGCTATGCTTCCATGTGCTCTATTATAGCACGATATACTCAAAATGCAAGTCTAAATTTTGCAGAAACCCACAAATTTTTTGGCAGGACCCTGCCCATTTTCCACTTTTTTCATATTTTCTTTAGGAATTCTTTCGGGATCATCTACACTTTGGACACATTTTCCTGTTATGCTGTATCTATCAGTAGAAAACAAAGGACTGATACATAAAAGAAGCTGCCAGTGCTGTATTCGGTGTTGACCAGCTTCGCCAAAACACTACAGTGCGCTGCACTGTTTATATAATAACCGCCGGTACGAAGCACTTGTGTACCGGCGGTTCTGTGTTCATTCGGGACCTTGTCCGTCAGTCTTCCGTTCCCGCAGCTTTCTCCTCTGTCTGTGTTTCCTCCGGCCTGCTCCCCTCATTTGAGATCTCCGTAACCTTTATCGCATCCTCCGCCTCGTCCATTTTCTTCCTGTAGCTGTGCATTTTGCGGGACAGGTACAGATTGGACACCAGATCCGTCAGACCGCTGAACAGCAGGCCTGCGCCCAGCAGGCGGTACAGCAGCAGCGCAGAGTCAAAGGGATTGATCACCATCAGTACGCCGATCACCACATTGACCACAGCCAGCGCCAGGATCAGCGCTGCATTGCCGCCCATACGCTGCATATCCAGAGCCCCCTGAAACTTGAACAGACCGCTGACCACGATGCACAGGCCGATAATAAAGGGCACCAGAGCAATGATCAGATCC
>JAGANP010000202.1 GCA_017624175.1 Lachnospiraceae bacterium
CACTGTTTTTCGTCCAGCCGGACAGCAGCAGCGTCAGAATGCTGTGCAGCAAGGCGGACAGCAGAAGCAAAACGGCCGTGATCCCTATCGCCTGCCCCATGGTCAGATCAAAGGGGGAGGAGGGCAGATCCATCTGCAGCGCCGCATTCCAGCTCGTCTGATAGCCATAGAGAATACCGAAGCTCAGCACGGTGATTCCCCATACCAGAACCGTCCCTGCTGCGCCCGTCTCCCGCTCCTTTGCCAGATCATACTGACTGTAAGATATGCTCTCCCCGGTCTGCGCATCACTGATTGAATCGCTGTCCAGCAGTACCCCAAAGCATAAGAACAGCATCACCAGCACCACACCGCCAAAGGCGATCCAGGTCATTTTTTTCTTTAGCAGTTTTATCATTTCAAATTGGTATAAGTTCCCTAACTGATTCATTTCTGCCGTCCTCCTCCCGGTTGTGCTTCCTTCTGCTTTTTCCGGCCTGCCGCTGGAGACTTCCCCATCTCCTCACCAAACTGTTCCAGATAAAAGGCTTCCAGATCGCCCTTGTTTTCCTCCCATTTGCCCTGATAAATCAGTCTTCCCGCTTTCATCATCAGAATACTGTCCGCAATATGCTCCACATCCGACACAATATGGGTGGAAAGCAGCACAATGCTGCTTTGGCCCGCCTGGGCAATCAGCTCCCGGAACCGCACCCGTTCCTTGGGATCCAGACCCGCCGTGGGCTCATCCAGCACCAGCAGCAGGGGATCGTTTAACAGGGCCTGGGCGATCCCCAGACGCTGCTTCATCCCGCCGGAGTAGGTCTTGATCTTTTTGTCCGCCTGTTCGGCCAGCCCCACCACCTCCAGCAATTCCCGGCTCTTCTGATTGGCCCAGGGCTTGGGCATTCCTTTCAGTGCCGCCATATAGAGTAAAAATTCCTTGCCGGTAAAATCCGGATAGTATCCGAAGTCCTGGGGCAAATACCCCAGCATGGCCCGGTACTCCTCACCGGTTACCGGCTTTCCCGCCAGAGTAATCTGCCCCTGGGTGGGCCGCAGGATCCCGCAGAGCATCCGCATCAGCGTGGTCTTTCCGGCTCCGTTTGCCCCCAGCAGGCCATAGACGCCTTTCCCCAGCTGCAGACTGATATGATCCACCACGGTTTTGTTCTGATATTGTTTACTGACATCCCTGGCGCACAGCAGACTTTTCCCACCGGCACCCGGTTCCGTTGTTCCTTTCATTTCCTGTTCCTCCTATTTCTATATTTTATCCGGCAATTTCATAGGCCCGGTCCGCCCGGCAGGCGGTCTGATAGCATTCCCAGGCATTGCCGGCCGCCAGCAGTACCAGGATCAGAATCCACCATAAAAAGTTTTTTTCATCATACAAGCTCCGTATGCCTCTTCCTGCCAGCTGCAGACTGCTCACCAGCAGCGCAGTGCCCAGGCACAGATACAGGATCTCCCTGCCCCGCACTTTCCGGGACCAGATCAGGCTTAAAAAAGTGGTCAGCAGATAGGGAACCAGCAGGTATACGCCCGTATGCAGGATTCCTGCTTGCCCATACCCCACCAGCAGGGGCAGTAAGCACAGCAGCAGCGCCAGATGAAAACCGCCCAGCAGCCCCATCCGGACCAGCACCACGCTTTTCAGAGAAAAACGGGTGGACAGCTCCAATTCCGTCATACCATACATGGCCGAACGGTTTTGCTCCTGCACTGCCAGCAGCGCCAGAAACGGCATCATTGCGGAGGCAATCCATAGGGAATCCTGCTGCCATTTTGCCGTCATTCCCACCAACAGGCCAAAGACCGCCACAGAAAGTACCCATACCCATCTGTGGACATAAGCGGCCTGCACCAGCACAAAATCCATATGGCGGATGGAGGGCTGGGGCCTGCCTGCCAGAAATGCTTCCCGTTCTGTGGGCTCCGGCGCCTGATACAGCAGTCTCAACTGTTTCTCCAGACTTCTGTTTCGCTTTTTTCCTTTCTTTTTCATATCCGTCCATTCCTTTCTCTTTTTCTGCATTTGCCGCCTGTAATCGTGATGGCTTCCTTTACCCCAGCTGCACCCGCAGCTTTTCCAGTGCAGCATTGATCCTGCGGCGCAGGGCAAACCGGGACAGCTGAAAGAGCTGCGCCATCTCTCCCACCGGCATCTCGCTGCCATAGCGCAGGGCCAGCAGCTCCTGTTCTTCTCCGCTCAGGGTTGCCAGGGCCTGGCGCAGGGCCAGTCTTGTTTCAGGCTCCACCCCCGGCTCCGCTGCCAGCTGCTCCTCCATCTCCTCCGTCAAGGGCTGCGCCCGACATCTCCGGTATTCGTCAATACAAAGATGCCTGGCTGTGGTATACAGATACTGCAGCGCCTTGCCCTGCTCCTGATAGTCCTTACTCTCCCACAGCCGCAGAAAGGCTTCCTGGGTAATATCCTCTGCGCTCTCCGCCCGGCCCAGACGGTAATAACAGTAGCGGTATATTTTTTCATATAAGATTCTTTCGTCCATGGACTCCCGGTGCCTTTCTGATTAAAAGTTCCGCAGTTTCCCCCTCAGCATCATACCCGTGGAGTAATTTCCGGCTGCTTTTCAGCCGTAAATTCTCCAGATGCTGTCGGGAAATCTGCTGATTAAGAGTTCCGCAGTTTCCCCAGACGCTGCCGGGAATCTGCTGTCATTAAGTATAACGGATCAGCCCCATAGATGTGCGGCAATCCTGAAAATTTTAGCTCGAAAATGGACTGATATGCAGAAATTCTTCTTTAAGGTCCACTTTTTTCCCATTTTACCTGGAAATTCATATTTTTTGCAGGCAAAATGGACCTATAGTTGAAAATCACTTTATATAAAGTCCACCTTTTTAGCGAAAAAGTGGACCATACTGTGTATTTTCTGGATATCGGTCCACTCACGCCCTATTTATACAAAAAAAGAGCCCCTACTCCTCCCTATAGTGGACTTAAACAGGACAAAAAATAATATAGGGCCTGCTCTGTTAAAATGAAATACGGTTGATAATTGACCAGAAAGAAAAAAAACGCAAATTGGAAAAAGCTTGACAAACCCGCCCCCATCCTATATGATAAGCTACGAATCAAATCATATTTGCTAGGGGAGCACATCGCTGAGACTGGATCCACCGGATCCTAACCCTCACTACTTGACCCGGATAATACCGGCG
>JAGANP010000024.1 GCA_017624175.1 Lachnospiraceae bacterium
AAAGGGATCTCATTGTCAAACCAGGGCGTTTTCACCATCCGCTCCGTATCCTCTTCCATATGCCCCGCTGCGCCGTCCACCATATAGCCCACGCAGTCGATCAGCCGTACATCCACCTCCACATCCTCACTGAGCACCACATGGGCAGCCTCCTTGGGGATAAATTTCGGCTCCGTGGTGGTGATGGTACGTCCCCCCGCACTCTGGGGCAGTTCGTCCATGGCCCTGGCCTTGGCATGCTCATCCTCCATATAGGGCAGCACCATCACGTCCATAAACCGCTTGATAAACGTGGATTTCCCTGTGCGGACCGGTCCCAGCACTCCGATATAGATCTCCCCACCGGTCCGTTGCTGTATATCGTGATAGAGGTCATAAGTATTCAATGCATAATTTTCCATAAAAAAACCTCCCGCTTATACTGATATATGTATATGCGGAAGGTTCTCCATCCATGAATCTTTCTCCTCTGCCTTTATGCTTTTCGGGGCATTTTCTGATCCGGACGCCGCAAACGGCGCAGCAATATCAATCCGATCCCCATCAGCACCGGAAACAGGGTGCCTGCCAGGATTCCCCGGCGCAGATCCTCTCCAAAGGCCTCGGATACAAAGCCCACCAGCGTGGGGCCGACCGAGCAGCCGATATCGCCGCCCAGCGCCAGCAGCGCAAACAGGGCCGTACCGCCCCTTTTCAGGGAAGCAGTGGCCTTACTGAAGGTTCCCGGCCACATGATTCCCACAGAAAGGCCGCAGAGCCCGCAGCCCAAAAGCCCGATCCAGGGCACCGGTACCAGAGCGATGCACAGATAAGCCGCCACACAGAGCAGAGCGCTGACCGTCATAAACCGATCCAGATCTGTTCTGTCCCCGTACTTGCCGTAAAAGGCTCTGGTGCTGCCCATCAGCAGGGCAAAAAACATGGGTCCCATCAGATCTCCCAGGGTCTTGCTGACCCCCAGTCCGGTCTCCGCAAAGGTGGAGGCCCACTGGCTCACCGAGAGCTCGCTGGCTCCGGCGCAGACCATCATCAGCATCAGCAGCCAGAATTCCCGCAGACGAAGCAGCTCCCGCAGGGGCATTCCCCGATCCCCCTCTGGGATCAGCGGGGCAATGGGCACCCGAGTAAACAGGATGCCGTTGGCCACAGGCACCAGAGCCCAGATCAGCGCCAGAATACGCCAGCTGTCAATCCCAAACACCCGGAAAAACAGGGTGGACAGCAGAACCACCCCCATCTGCCCCCAGCAGTAAAAGGAATGCAGCATACTCATAGCCTTTTCCTTATGCGCCGTAGGACAGGACTCCATCACCGGGCTCACCAGCACCTCCAGCAGCCCGCCGCCCACAGCGTAACAGACCACGGAAATCAGCAGCCCGGCATAGGCGTCAGGCAGCAGCTGGGGCAGAAAAGCCAGGCTGACCAGCCCCAGGGCCGACATGACGTGGGCAATCACCATGGATGCCCGGTAACCGATCCGGTCCACAAAAGCCACCGAGGCCAGATCCACCGCCAGCTGAATGCCGAAATTCACCGTAATCAACAGCGTGATCCTGGACAGCGGAATCCCGTAGCTGCTCTGAAAGGTCAGAAACAGCAGGGGAACAAAATTATTGACTATGGCCTGGATAATATACCCGATAAAACAGGCATTGATCGTTAATTTAAAACTCTTAGTCACCTGCAATTACCCTCTTGAAACTCTTCTTTCCTCTCTTTACCACCTTGCCCTCACCGGCAAAATCCGCCTTGGTGTACAGGGTCTTAACGTCTGTGATCTTCTCTCCGTCCACAGTGATACCGCCCTGCTCCACAGCCCGTCTTGCCTCGGACCGGGAAGCGGTCAGCCCGGCAGCGGCCACCACGCCCAGGATATCAATGGTTCCCTCCCGGAAGTCTGCCTCCTGGAGCTCATAGGTGGGCATATTCTCCGCATTTCCGGCGCTGAACAGCGCTCTGGCGCTCTCCTGTGCCTTTCCGGCTTCCTCCTCACCGTGTACCAGCTTCGTCAGCTCGTAAGCCAGGATCTCCTTGGCCTCGTTGAGCTTGCTGCCCTCCCAGCTGTCCATAGCCTCGATCTCCTCCAAGGGCAGGAAAGTCAGCATCCGCAGACATTTCCGCACATCCGCATCGTCCACGTTTCTCCAGTACTGGTAAAATTCAAAGGGAGAGGTCTTCTCCGGATCCAGCCATACGGCTCCCTTCTGGGTCTTGCCCATCTTCTTTCCTTCGGAATTTAAAAGCAGGGTGATGGTCATGGCATAAGCGTCCTTACCCAGCTTGCGGCGGATCAGCTCCGTGCCGCCCAGCATATTGCTCCACTGGTCATCCCCGCCGAACTGCATATTGCAGCCGTATTTCTCGTACAGGCACAGGAAATCGTAGCTCTGCATGATCATGTAGTTAAACTCCAGAAAGCTCAGCCCTTTCTCCATACGCTGCTTGTAGCACTCTGCCGTCAGCATCCGGTTGACGGAAAAGTGGACGCCGATATCCCGGATAAATTCAATATAA
This sequence comes from Lachnospiraceae bacterium, assembly GCA_017624175.1. GTDB lineage: Bacteria > Bacillota > Clostridia > Lachnospirales > Lachnospiraceae > Acetatifactor. Next base: position 2,515 of record JAGANP010000024.1, read on the forward strand.
TTCAAATCCCGCAGCCAGTCCGCATTGTTCACCATCATGGCCTTGCCCTCACCGAATTCAATGAAACGGCTCATCTGCTTCTTAAAGCACTCGCAGTTGTGATCAATCTGCTCCGTGGTCATCATGGTACGCAGATCGCTTCTGCCGGAGGGGTCGCCGATCATTGCCGTACCGCCGCCGATCAGAGCGATGGGACGGTTGCCCGCCATCTGCAGGCGCTTCATCAGGCACAGGGCCATGAAGTGTCCCACATGCAGGCTGTCTGCGGTGGGGTCAAACCCAATGTAGAACGTGGCCTTTCCGTTATTGATCAGCTCCTTGATCTCCTCCTCATCCGTCAGCTGGGCCAGCAGCCCTCTTGCTCTCAACTCATCAAATACTGTCATTGCTTTTCTCTCCTTTTCTCTGTTCTGATTGCCTGGCTTTACAGAGGATGACCGCTCTCAGACCATAAAAAAGCCCCATCCCTGAAAAGGACGAGGCCAGTTCTCGTGTTACCACCTTTTTTCCC
>JAGANP010000203.1 GCA_017624175.1 Lachnospiraceae bacterium
AAGGGCTTTCATCTTCTGCCGGACGGCAAGACCTACACGGCAGCCTTCAGCGGCAAGATCGAGCTGACGGAGGGCGACAAGATCGAAATATCCAAGCTGTGCGTCATGGAGTCTGTCAGCCTGTCCACAGGAAATGTGGACTTTGAGGGCTGCGTCTATGTCAAGGTCAAGGTGGGCAGCGGCGCCGTGATACAGGCCACCGAGGATGTGATCGTCAACGGCTTTGTGGAGGCAGCGGTGATCCGGTGCGGCGGGGAGATTCTGCTGCGCCAGGGCGCCAACGGCTCCGGGGGCGGCCTGATCCGGGCAGACAAAAAGGTGACGGGGAAATTCTTTGAGGCAATTCAGGTGGTTTCCGGCGGGGATATTTCCGCCAATTACTGTCTGAACTGCAATCTGTATGCCAAGGGCTCCATCCTGATACAGGGCAGAGAGGGAATGCTGGCCGGGGGCCAGGCCCAGGCGGTTCGGGAGATCCGGGCTACCAACGTGGGAAACCGGGCAGTCATCAAAACGGTTATCCGACTGGGGATGGATGAATCTCTGCTCCAGGAGAAGAGGAGTGCGGAAAAGGAGATTGCCGAGGTCAATGAAGAACTGGTGATCCTGGGAAATGCTTATCTGGATTTTCAGAAAAAGTATCCGCCGGAGGTTCGCAACGCCATGAGCATGTATCTGAAGATCGAGAACGCCATCTACACAAAGGAGCTGCAGCTGTCCGGCCTGTATAAGCGGCTGAAAAAGAGTGAAGAAATCCTTGAACAGATGCCGGAGCCCAAGGCCGTGATCCGGGGCAGTCTGCATGAGGGAACGGAAATCAGTATCGGCAGCTGCAGGATGTCAGCGTTCAATGTGCGGGATGTAACGGTAAAATGCATTAGCGGTAAAATTGTTGTCTGCTCCAATTAAGGGGTAATTGGAAGAAAGAGGAAATGATGCAGAAAAAGATTTTGGTAGTGGATGATTCGGAGATCAATCGGGAGATGCTGGTGGAGATCTTGAAAAATGATTATGTGACAGAGACGGCAGCGGACGGGGAACAGGCAGTGGAGAGGATCAATGAGCTGGGAGAAGAACTGGCGGCAATCCTGCTGGATCTGCAGATGCCCAAAATGAACGGGCTTGCCGTTCTGGAGTCGATGAAGAAGAACGGCTGGATCGGCAGGATCCCGGTACTGATTATCAGCGGGGAGAATTCCGTGGCCGTGGAAAATAAATGTTTCGAGCTGGGGGTTTCCGATTTCATCCATAAGCCCTTTGCCCCTGCACTTGTGAAAAACAGAGTGAAGAATGCGGAAGAACTGGTGGGATACAAGAACCAGCTGGAGAAAAAGGTGGAGGCCCAGACAGAGACCCTGCGGAAGCAGTATAAGGTGCTGCAGATGCAGGCTGCCAAGCTGAAAGCCAGCAATGAGAAAATCATTGAAATCCTGGGCACGGTGGTGGAATACCGGAATCTGGAGAGTGGGGAGCATATTCGGAGGATTAAGAGCTTTACCAGGAGTCTGGCCAATCAGGTCATGCGGGACTACCCGGAATATGGTCTTACGGAGAAAAGTGTGGACGCCATCGTGCGGATAAGTTCCCTGTATGATGTGGGCAAGATTACGATTTCAGACAGAATCCTGTTAAAGCCCGGGCGCCTGACTCCCGAGGAGTTTGAATATGTGAAGTCTCACACCACCAGGGGCTATGATATGCTGAACCATATCAAGGGGATCTGGGAGGATGATTCTCAGAAGATCTGTTCGGAGATCTGCCGGCATCATCATGAACGGTATGACGGGAAAGGATACCCTGATGGGCTCAAGGGCGAAGAAATTCCCATATCGGCCCAGATCGTGGCGGTGGCGGACGTGTATGATGCGCTGGTGACGGAGAGAGTGTATAAGGATGCTTTTCCCAAGGATAAGGCTTTTCATATGATTATCAACGGGGAATGCGGTATGTTTTCTCCCAAAATCATGGAATGCTTTCGCAAGGTGAGGAGCGAATTCGAGAAAACGGCAGAAGAAATGCGCTGAAGAAGCGGACATTGCTTGCAAAAGTGAAGATAATATATTATAATAAAAATAAGTATATTTTGACAAAAATATGGAGGGATCAAGGGCATACACATGAAAAGAGTATATCTGGCATTGATCTTCTGTATCGGAATTATCCTTTTGCACGGTATGGGGCTGCAGGTGCAGGCGGCGGAGGAGCAGGGACGGGTGTTGTTTATCAGTTCCTATTCTTACGGATGGGATACGGTGCAGTTGCAGATAGACGGCCTGATTGAGGGCCTTTCCGACAATACGGTGGTGGACTATGAGTTCATGGACACCAAGCGTCTGGATTATGAGACGGCGGCACAGCTGCTGTATGACCGTCTGGCATATTCTCTGTCTGTGGTGGATCCCTATGATGTAATTGTGGTGGGAGATGACGCAGCGCTGCAGTTTGTCATGGACTATCGGGCAGAATTTTTTGACGGGATTCCCATTGTTTTTGAGGGAATCAATAATCTGGAATGGGCCGGGGAGCTGGCGGAGGATCCGCTGATCACCGGTGTGGTGGAGGAGCTTTCGCTGGAGAAAAATATTGAGCTGGCCATACAGCTGCAGCCCCAGGCCACCAGGATCATTGCGATTCTGGATGATTCCCTGACCGGGCAGACGGAGCGGGAGAATTTCTATAAGGCGCAGGAGCTGTTTCCCGATCTGACTTTCGGCGAGATCAATGTATCGAACTGCAGTACGGCGGATCTGCGGACCAGACTGTGGCAGCAGCAGAGGGATACGATTCTGATCTTTATCGTCATGACCGAGGATAAGAGCGGGAAGAAGTATACCAATCGGGAAGCCATACATACGCTGGTGGATTACGCCAATATTCCGGTGATGCGGATGGTGGACTGCGGTGTGGAAGAGGGACTTTTGGGGGGCTATGTGGTGTCCATGAGGAAATCTGGCCTGATTGCCGGACAGATGACCGCTTCCATTATTCAGGGCATGGATCCGGCGCAGATTCCGTTGGCAGACAGTCCCAATGTCTACTATATAAATGAAGAAGTGATGCGGGAATTTTCCCTGGATATGCATAAGCTTCCGGAAGAAACGGAGATTGTGAACCATCAGATCACTTTCTGGGAACGGTATGAAAATATCCTTATTCCGCTGCTGGTCTTTGTGCTGTCGATGGTGGTGGTTCTGGGAATCGTGATCTATGATAATCTGCACCGCAGGAAGCTGATGGAGGAGCTGGAGGGGAACCGGAGTATTATGGAAGCCGCCTCCCAGCATGATTTTCTGACAGGGCTGCATAACCGCAGCAAGTTTGTGGCGGATCTGACCCAGATCATTGAACAGGAAATCCCCTGCACGCTGTTTATGCTGGATATAGATAATTTTAAAAACATCAACGATGTCTATGGGCATATTGCGGGGGATGAAGCGCTGAAACAGGTGGGGGCCCGGATGAAGGCCATGCAGTCCCAGATCCTGACGCCGTACCGTTATGCGGGAGATGAATTTATCATGGTTCTGCTCAGTGAGCAGGGAAAAATTGTGGAGAAGACCGCATATGGCTGCAGACGGGTATTTGCAGAGGATTTTATGATCCGGGGGGCAAAGCGGAAAGTCACCGGCAGTATCGGTATCGCCTCCTATCCCAAGGATGCGGATACCATGGAGCAGCTGATCATCTGTGCGGATAAGGCGATGTATCAGGTAAAGAAAAGCGGTAAAAACAAGTTTGCTTTTTATGGGCAGGAGACAGAAAACACTTAATGAGAAAGGGATAGGTGGGTTACGATGTTCAGTCAATTATTTGGAAAGTATCTGGTGGAAAAGGGTGTGATCGGCGCTGACGATTATGAGGCGGCGATCCGAAAGCAGCTGGATGTGAGAGTGAAGCTGGGAACCATCGCCGTGGCAGAGGGGCTGCTGAAGGAGGAACAGGTGGAGACGCTGAATAAGCTGCAGATGCAGTTTGACAAGCGGTTCGGAGATCTGGCAGTGGAGAAAGAATATCTGACGCAGGAGCAGGTGGAGCTGCTGCTGAAGAAGCAGGGCAATCCCTATATGCAGTTTTTAGAGGTACTGCTGGAGCAGGGATGGGTCAATGTCTCTCAGATGGATGAGCAGCTCAGCGCTTTTCAGAAAGAAAAGGGATTCTCGGATGCGGATATGACCGCTTTGAAAAACGATGATTTTGACGCACTGATGCCGATATTTGCTTTCTCCTCCAAGCCCTTTGTGACGGAACTGGCAGGACTGGTGGTACGGAATCTGAACCGTTTTGTCACCAGGGATTTCTATGTGGGGCAGATCCGTCATGTGGAGCAGATGGATTACCGGTATCTGGCAGGGCAGCGGACCACCGGGGACTATGATCTGTATATGGCCTTTGTGGAGGAAGAGGACAATGGGGGCTTTACCACGCTGGCTTCCGCCTTTGCAGGGGAGCAGTTCGATCAGGTCAATGCAGATGTGTATGATGCGGTGTGTGAGTTTATCAATTGCAGCAGCGGCCTGTTTGCTTCCGATGTCAGCAGCAAGGGGGTCAATATGGATATGGAGCCAACCTTTGCCTACGAGAATCAGCAGGTCATCGGCAAGGTATATGCACTGCCCATTTATCTGGAGGATCATAAGCTGCAGCTGCTGATCGCTGTGGACAGCGAGGTGAAGCTGGGAGAGAAGCCCTATGAGATGGAGACGGAGCTCCTGGAGGGCAGCGGGAATACGGAAAATGCCAAGGGTACGGTTCTGGTGGTGGACGACTCCAAAATGTCCCGGAAGATGCTGCGGACGATCCTGGAGGAGGAGGGCTATGCCGTGGTGGCGGAAGCCGGAAATGGAGAAGAGGGCGTGGAAGCCTATAAGAAATACCACCCCGCTGTGGTGACCATGGATATCACGATGCCGAAGCTGGACGGTATCGGCGCTCTGCGGGAGATCATGGCTTACGACAGCAATGCCAGGGTGGTGATGATCACGGCAGCAGGTCAGCAGCAGAAGATCATTGAAGCCCTGAAGCTGGGGGCGGAGAAATTCATTACCAAGCCCTTTGAACAGAGTGATGTGGTTTCCACCATACATTCTATTATGAAATAACAGATATATTTTTCTGTTCGCTTCCATACAATGAAAGGAGAAAACGGCGGGAAAACGGGGGAAACCATGGGCGCTTTCCTGAGCATGGCGATCCGGCTGGGGGCCGGAGTGGGACTCTTTCTGTATGGGCTTCAGCTGATCAGCAGCTATCTGGAGGAACTGGCGGGCCCGGTGATGGAAAAGGGGCTGCAGCGGCTCACCGGAAATGTCTGGATCGGTTCATTGACCGGCACAGTCATTACGGCGCTGGTACAATCCTCCACGGCGATTACGGTGATGACGGTCAATCTGGTGGATAAGGGCATGATGACGCTGGAACAGGCGGCAGGGGTGATCCTGGGCGCCAATATCGGTACCGCCACCACGGGACTGATGGCCGCACTGCCGATCCGCTTTCTGGCGCCGCTGCTTCTGGTGGGCGGCGCTTTGCTGGTGCTGGGTGAGGACGTCGCTCACCGGCTGATTGGCAGCCTGGCCGGACGGTGCCGAGCAAGGGGCAGCCTGGCCGGGAGCCGCCGGGCAGGGAGCGCCGGGAAAATCCCCGGCAAGGGAAAAACGGTGGGTGCCGTCAGTATGGGGCTGGGAATGCTGCTGCTGGGAATGGAGCTGATGCAGGCGGCCATGGCGCCCTACCGCTCCTCCCCGGCGCTGCTGCGGCTGATGACCGGTCTGGGAAAGCCGCTGGCCGGTGTGCTGGGGGGCGCCGCATTTACGGCGATCATCCAGTCCTCGTCGGCTTCTGTGGCGATTCTGCAGTCCCTGGCGGCAGAGGGGATCGTGGGGCTGCAGCAGAGCGCCTATATCGTATATGGTCAGAATATCGGCACCTGTGTCACCGCCTTGTGGGCCAGCGCCCATTTAAGTCCAGCCGCCCGCAGCTGCGCTCGGCTGCATCTGCTGATCAATCTGCTGGGAACAGGCATTTTTCTGGCGGCGGACTGCGTCCTGCCCCTGACGGCCTGGATCGGTTCCTGGACGCCGGACAGCCCGGCCCTGCAGGTGGCGAATCTCCACCTGTTTTTCAATCTGGCGTCTACGGTGCTGCTTCTGCCGTTTGGCAGGCAGCTGGTAAAGATTTCTCTGTTTTTTCCAAAATTTGTTCTTTACAATCGACAAAAAAAGGGCTATGATAAAGCATAGATAATACGTTGATGGGAAGAGTACCATGCAGAAGATCACAGAGAGGGCCGCTGCGGCAGAGGATGCCGTAGGGTGTGAGCGGGCCGTTTGGAAGTATGGGAAGACCGCCCCGGAGTGGCTCTAATGAAGCCCGCAGCTCTGCGTTACGGAGAATGAAGTGGCTGAAAGCTGACGGATCCGCAGATTTCGGCAACAAGGGTGGAACCGCGTATTTTACGTCCCTTGCGATGACAGATGTCATGGCAGGGGATTTTTTAATTTCTGCAGATAAAAATTAAAGGAGGAAGAGGTATGAAGATTACATTAAAGGACGGCTCTGTGAAAGAGTATGCGGAGAGCAAGAGTGTGTATGATATTGCCCTGGATATCAGTGAGGGCCTGGCAAGGGCAGCCTGCTGCGGTAAGGTAAACGGAGAAGTGGTGGATCTGCGGACTGTGCTGGACAGTGACTGCGAGCTGGCAATCTGTACGGCTAAGGATCCCGAGGGTCTGGCAGCTCTGCGGCATACGGCATCCCATGTGCTGGCAGAGGCAGTAAAGCGGGTATTCCCGGAGGCCAAGCTGACCATCGGCCCCAGCATTGAGGAAGGTTTTTACTATGATTTTGATCATGAAGCTTTTTCCAGAGAGGATCTGGATAAGCTGGAAGCAGAGATGAAGAAGATTGTGAAAGAGGGCTCCCGTCTGGAGAAGTTCCTGCTGCCCAGAGAGGAAGCAATCAAATTCATGGAAGAGAAGGGAGAGCCTTACAAGGTGGAGCTGATCCGGGATCTGCCGGAGGATGCGGAGATCTCCTTCTACAGACAGGGAGAATTCGTGGATCTGTGTGCAGGTCCCCATCTGATGAATACCAAGGGGGTAAAGGCGTTCAAGCTGACCTCCTCCTCCATGGCTTATTGGAGAGGAGATTCCAACAAGGCACGCCTGCAGCGTATCTACGGCACTGCCTATGGCACAAAGGAGGAGCTGGCAGCGCATTTGGAGCGCATGGAGGATGCAAAGCGCCGGGACCACAACAAGCTGGGCCGTGAGATGGAGCTGTTCACCACCGTGGATGTGATCGGCCAGGGTCTGCCCCTGCTGATGCCCAGGGGAGCCAAGATAATTCAGACCATGCAGCGCTGGATCGAGGATCTGGAGGATAATGAGTGGGGCTATATCCGCACCAAGACGCCCCTGATGGCCAAGTCCGATCTGTATAAGATCTCCGGTCACTGGGATCACTATAAAGAGGGTATGTTTGTCATGGGCGATGAGGAGAAAGACAAGGAAGTATTTGCCCTGCGTCCCATGACCTGTCCGTTCCAGTATTATGTATACAAGGCAACGCAGCATTCCTATCGGGATCTGCCCCTGCGCTACGGCGAGACCTCCACACTGTTCCGGAATGAGGACTCCGGAGAGATGCACGGCCTGACCAGAGTGCGTCAGTTTACGATTTCCGAGGGCCACCTGATCGTCAGACCGGATCAGATGGTGGAGGAATTCAAGGGATGCCTGGCGCTGGCAAAACACTGCCTGCAGACCCTGGGCGTGGAGGAGGACGTGACCTATCACCTCTCCAAGTGGGATCCCGATAACCGTGAAAAATATATCGGGGAGCCGGAGGTCTGGGAGCAGACCCAGCAGCATATGCGGGATATCATGAATGAGCTGCAGATCCCCTATGTGGAGGATGTGGGCGAAGCCGCTTTCTATGGCCCGAAAATTGATATTAATGCCAAAAATGTATACGGCAAAGAGGATACCATGATCACGATTCAGTGGGACGCCCTGCTGGCAGAACAGTTTGACATGTACTATATTGACCAGAACGGCGATAAGGTGCGGCCCTATATCATTCACAGAACCTCCATGGGCTGTTATGAGCGTACCCTGGCATGGCTGGTGGAAAAATATGCGGGCAAGTTCCCTACCTGGCTGTGTCCTGAGCAGGTGAGAGTGCTGCCTATTTCCGAAAAATATGAGGCATATGCCCAGTCCGTCCGCAAGGAGCTGAAGGCAAACGGCGTGCTGGCCGAGGTGGACAGCCGCTCGGAGAAGATCGGCTTTAAGATCCGTGAGGCCCGTCTGGCGAAAGTGCCCTATATGCTGGTGGTAGGCGAGCAGGAGGA
>JAGANP010000204.1 GCA_017624175.1 Lachnospiraceae bacterium
ATTCCGATTATAAAAAGAATGCGGAGGAGAATATGATGGATTTTGTGAGAGAAAGAGAAGAAAGCAAGAATAAAATAATTTTGTCGGGGATTGTCGGTGCGTTGACGATTATATCAGGGCTTACCCTGATCCTGCTGGCCGGGTATCTGGAGATGGAGGCATGGCTTCGCATTCTGCTGATCGTCATAGCATGTATTGTAATCGTTGGAGGAATCGGCGTGGCCGTGGCTCTGGATATTGACGCAGGCACTTTTGAATGCGGAAAATGCGGAACCAGGTTTAGGCCCACGCCGGCGGCTTATATTGCCGGTCCCCATACGATTACCAGGAGAAAACTCAAATGCCCGAACTGCGGTGAAGTGTCTTATTGCAAAAAGCGGCTCAGCCATTAAACAGACCGGAAATCTATCCGAGAGCGTATCGGACTTGTGTGAATGGACAAATTTCATATGGTATGTTATAATGTGCGCAAAGGACAGAACTGCGGCTCTGCCCGTAGACTTGCGGACAAAAAATCCCGGAAAGAGTTTAAGCGATATGGATACGAAAGTCATAACAATAGAAGCCCTGGACGGCGCATTCTCCCCACGGGAGGAACAAGCCCTCCAATCAGCCGGTGCCGTACTTCGTCAGGGAGGCCTGGTAGCTTTTCCCACCGAAACCGTCTACGGATTAGGCGGGGACGCTCTGAATCCGGCCTCCTCCCGAAAAATCTATGCGGCTAAGGGCAGACCCTCGGATAATCCGCTGATTGTACACATTGCCCGAATGGAGGACTTGTCCCCTATTGTAAAAGAAGTAACGGCCGAAGCCAGGCAGATTGCAGAGGCTTTCTGGCCGGGGCCGTTGACCATGATCTTACCTAAAGCGGATAAGGTACCCTATGAGACCACGGGCGGATTGGAGACCGTGGCAGTGCGGATGCCCTCCCATCCTGTGGCGCAGAAACTGATTCTGTATGGGGGCGGGTATGTGGCAGCCCCCAGTGCGAACCTTTCCGGCAGGCCCAGCCCCACAACGGCAAAATATGTGATAGAGGATATGGACGGCCGGATTGATATGATTTTAGACGGCGGAGAGGGAGATATCGGTCTGGAATCTACCATTGCGGATCTGACCGTCAGTCCGCCGCAGATCCTTCGTCCGGGCTATATTACCCAGGATATGCTGACGCAGGTGCTGGGCCAGGTCAGCGTAGATCGGACGATCCTGGAGGCAGACAGCGGACAGGCTCCCCGGGCGCCGGGGATGAAATACCGGCATTATGCTCCCCAGGGGGAGCTGACGATTATCTCCGGACCGGGGGAGCAGGTGACTGCTTATATCAATACCCGGGCGGCAGAGGATCGGGCAGCAGGACACAGGGTAGGGGTGATCGGCACGGATGAAGCGCTGGCACAGTACCGGGCGGATATCGTCCGCAGCCTGGGCAGCAGGCAGGACGAGGACAGCATCGCCAGACATCTGTACAGTATCCTGCGGGAGTTTGACGATGAGAAAGTGACCCGGATTTATTCGGAGTGCTTTGAGGCCACGGGGCTGGGACAGGCGATTATGAACCGCCTTCTGAAAGCCGCAGGACATAAATTAATCGTACTGGATGGTAACCGGAAACCGTGATTTCCGGACATAATATTAGGAAGCGCCGCAGAGCCGGCAGCGGAATGGAGGAGCTATGATAGCAATAGGAAGTGACCACGGCGGTTATGAGTTAAAGCAAAATGTGATCCGGTATCTGGAGGATAAAGTGATTCCCTATCAGTACTTTGGATGCAACAGCAGGGATTCTGTGGATTACCCCATCTATGGCAAGGCGGTGGCCCATGCGGTGGCGGACGGTGTCTGTGAAAAAGGAATTGTGATCTGCACCACGGGCATCGGCATCAGCATTGCGGCAAATAAGGGTCCCAAAGTCCGCTGCGCCCTGTGTTCGGATACCCTTTCCGCCAAGATGACCCGCCTGCACAATGATGCGAATGTGCTGGCTCTGGGGGGCGGCATGATCGGCCCCAATCTGGCGCTGGATATTGTGGAAACCTTTTTGAATACGCCCTTTTCCGGTGAGGAAAAGCATCAGAGAAGAGTGAATTTACTGGAAGAGTAACTATAGACAGCGGAACTTAAATATAGGAGGAAAATACTATGGCAAAGGTGGTAGTAATGGATCATCCCCTGATCCAGCACAAAATAGGCTTCATCAGAAGAACAGAGACGGGCACCAAGGATTTCCGGCAGACGATCAGTGAGATCGCCATGCTGATCTGCTATGAGGCTACCAGGGATTTGCCGTTGGATGAGGTAGAGATCGAGACCCCGATCTGTAAGACCAAGGCAAAAGAATTAAAAGGGAAAAAGATGGCCATTGTTCCCATTCTGCGGGCGGGCCTCGGTATGGTGGACGGCGTCCTGGAGCTGATCCCTGCTGCAAAGGTGGGACATATTGGTCTGTATCGGGATCCTGAGACCTTAAAGCCCGTGGAATATTACTGCAAGCTGCCCGCCGACTGTGCAGAGCGAGAGGTTTTCGTGGTGGATCCCATGCTGGCCACCGGAGGCTCTTCCGTGGCAGCCATCCAGATGTTAAAGGAAAAAGGCTGCAAAAACATCCACTTTATGTGTATTATTGCCGCACCGGAGGGCGTGGAGATGATGAAGCAGGCTCATCCCGATGTGGATATGTATATCGGTGCATTGGATGAGAAACTGAACGAGCATGGATATATCGTGCCCGGCCTGGGGGATGCGGGCGACCGGATCTTCGGCACCAAATAAGGGGACGGAAGATGAGCGGAAAGAGAGAAGATTACATCAGCTGGGATGAGTACTTTATGGGAGTTGCCCAGCTCTCGGGAATGCGTTCCAAGGACCCCAACAGCCAGGTGGGGGCCTGTATTGTCAGTCAGGAGAACAAAATTCTTTCCATGGGTTATAACGGTTTTCCCAATGGCTGCTCCGATGAAAGTTTTCCCTGGGCAAGAGAGGGGGAGACGGAGCTGGATACCAAGTACCCCTTTGTGACTCACAGTGAACTCAATGCGATTCTGAATTACCGGGGCGGTTCCCTGGAGGGGACAAAGCTGTATGTGTCCCTGTTTCCCTGCAACGAATGTGCCAAGGCGATCATTCAGGCAGGGATCAGAACGGTGATTTATGACAGCGACAAGTACAAGGGGACACCCTCCAATATTGCATCCAAGCGGATGTTTGATGCGGCTGGAGTAGAATATGTGCCCTATCGCCGGGCAGGCAGAAAAGTGGAATTGGAACTGTGAAAAAGCAAAAGAGAGGCGCAAAACTGAAAATTGCCTTTCTGGTGACGGCGGCGCTCGTAAGCAGCGTGCCGTCTCCTTGTTATGCCTCCAGCTCTACCCGACAGGAGATTGAAGCGGCGGAACAGGAGAAAGGGGAGCTGGAGGATCAGCGGGACGCTAACCAGCAGGAACTGGACGATCTGAGAGGGGAACAGAATTCCTTAAAAAGGCAGCTGACCATTCTGAATGAACAGCTGACTGCAGTCAGTGACCGCCTGGCGGATTTGGAGCAGCAGATCCGGGATAAGGAGCAGGAGATCACCGAGACCACCCAGGCGCTGGAGGAGGCCAGGGCTACAGAGGCCTGGCAGTATGACTGTATGGAAAAACGGATCCAGTATGCCTATGAGAGAGGACAGGAAAGCCTGTTTGAGATATTTTTCAGCTGGCAGAATCTGGCCAGGCTGCTGAATGCCTCCGTCTATACGGAGAGGATCGCCGAGGCGGATGACGATATGCTGGATCAGATCATTGCCAACCGGGACTATATTGAGTCGGAGGAAGCCAGGCTGCAGCAGGAAAAGGAAGAACTGGACTATCTGAGAGTGGAGGCGGAAGCAGAGAAAAGCAGAGTGTCCGGCCTGATCAGCCAGACCAGCAGCGGTATCGCCGATTATGCGGATCAGATCTCGGATGCAGAGCAGCAGGCCCTGGAATATGAGGAAAGCATCAAGAAGCTGGAGGAGGATCTGGAATATCTGAAGAAAAAGCTTGCGCAGGAGATTGCCATGTCCCAGCAGGCGGCCAACGCCACCTGGCGGGATATCTCAGATGTGACCTTTGCGGAGGATGATCGGTATCTGCTGGCCAATCTGATCTACTGTGAAGCGGGCGGAGAACCCTATGACGGCAAACTGGCGGTGGGCGCCGTGGTCATCAACCGGGTGCTCAGCAGCGTCTATCCCGATACCGTGGTGGGGGTTATTTATCAGAGTAATCAGTTTTCTCCCGTGCGCAGCGGCAGACTGGAGCTGGCGCTGGCATCCAATAAGGCCACAGCCGACTGTTACCGGGCGGCGGAGGAAGCCATGTCGGGCATGAGCAACGTGGGGAACTGTGTGTATTTCCGCACCCCGGTGGAGGGTCTGACGGGTATCTCCATCGGCGGACATATTTTTTATTAGAAAAAAGCCTCGGATTTCACAGTCCGAGGCTTTCAAGCTGTATTTGCAGCTGGTCAAATTTGTCTTTATAGATATAGGTGAGCAGATGATTCAGCTGCCGCAGCGCAGCAGCCATCTGTTCACCGGTCAGCAGACCGGCTTCAAACGCCTGGGCCAGCTCGTCCAGGTCCACCACCTTGGTGCGCCCGTCAGGATAAACGATCACATCTGCCAGCAGATCGGTGGCTGTCAAGGTATGAGCCTGCTCATCGTGGGCATACTCTACAATATCACAGTACCAATACAGCAGAGAACCGTCCTGACGGTAGAATTTGCTGATCTTAAAGCCCTCTTTCAGAAAATAGCAGGAACAGCCATGGCTGAAAGCAATCTTGGGATTCAAAGTTTTCCAGGAGGTAATGACCAGATCCTCGGTCTGGCTGATCAGGATATCATCTTTCAGCAGGATGCATTCGGAGGGGATCAGACGCTTGCGGTACAGTTTTAAATCACTCATAAGTACTCCTTTTCAGTAAAGAGAAATTATCGGGTGCCTTTTACATGATACTACAATGCCCGCACAGGGAAGTCAACTTTATTTTGTGAAAAATTTTATAGAAATTTCATGGGTTATGGCCTGCTTTTGCTGGACTTTTTGGCGGATATTTTATATAATAAGGAAATGAATAAAAAGGCGCCCTATGACAGAAAAAATAAACAGGATAAGAGTGTGTTCAGGGCATTGACGATGATCATGCAGTTTGGCATCAATATGCTGGTTCCCATCGGGATTATGTCCTGGCTGGGGATTCTGCTGGACCGCAGATGCGGCACCTCGTTTTTTATGGTTCTGTTCTTCTTTATCGGTGCTGTGGCAGGTTTTCAGAACATCTGGCGGATGGCCAGGTCGATCTACAGGGATGAACCCGGGGAAAAGGATTCCGGCAGGCAGGATAAGGATACTGCGAGGAGTGTAGATGATAAACAGATTAAAAGAGATGAATAGGGCAGTGCTGGAGCTGGATCTGGGCATCCTGTTCTGCGGCCTGGTATGCCAGCTGGTGGGAATGTGGCTGGTCAGCCGGAAAGGGCTGTACACAGCGGCCCTTTGGCTGGGGATCGTGCTGGCGCTGATTGCCGTGCAGCATATGTACAGAACCCTTGACAGGGCTCTGGATCTGGGGGACGGCGCTGCAAAGGTGATGGTGGCAAACAACATGCTGCGGTATGCAGCGCTGATTATCATCCTGGGCATTGTTATGGTTACGGATGTGCTGAATCCCCTGATCGTATTTCTGGGCTGTATGATGTTGAAAGTAGCGGCGTATCTTCAGCCGTTTACCCATAAATTATGCAATATGTTTTTCCATGAGACGGATCCGGTGCCTGAACCCATGCCCGAGGAAGAGCCGGAGGGTGCGGAGCCGGAGCCGCTTAAGTGAGGGCCCTATGCCCATGAAGAGACGTAAGTGCAAGAGGGAGGTGAGAATATGCATTTTGGTCCTGTGTTATCCTCAGCGGATGAGATCGATTTTATGATTCACGGCCTGTTCAAGTACAGCTTTTTCGGTCATGAAGTGTGGATAACAACTTCGCATGTGTGCATCCTGATCGTTATGCTGATTATCATTGGCTTTGCCATTGCAGCAAACCGGGCCATGAAGAAAGCCACAGAAGTACCCTCCGGCTTTCAGAATGTGGTGGAGCTGATTGTGGAGAAGCTGGACGGCATGGTGGATGCCCCCATGGGGAATAATGCCCCTAAATTCTACAATTATATTGGTACAGTGTTTATCTTTATCCTGCTGTCTAATATATCGGGGTTGCTGGGACTGAGACCGCCCACGGCGGACTACGGCGTCACGCTTCCGCTGGGTATCCTTACATTTGTGCTGATTCATTTTAATCAGTTCAAATACCAGAAGCCCAAGGATATCTGGAAAGACATGTGTTCACCGCTGCCGCCCTGGCTGCCCATCTGGTTCCCGATCAACCTGATCAGCGAGATCGCTGTACCCATATCGCTGTCCCTGCGTCTGTTTGCCAATGTGCTGTCCGGCACGGTAATGATGGCGCTGGTATACGGACTGCTGGGATGGTTTGCCACGATCTGGCCTGCAGCGCTGCATGTGTATTTTGATTTGTTCTCCGGAGCAATTCAGACCTATGTATTCTGTATGCTGACCATGACATATATCAATAATGCCATTGGGAGTGAAAACTAAATAATCATTTTGAAACTAAAAATAGGAGGAAAATCACTATGGAATTCAATACTAACTTTATCTTAGGCTGTTCTGCAATCGGCGCAGGTCTGGCGGTTATTGCCGGTATCGGACCTGGTATCGGACAGGGTATTGCCGCCGGCCACGCTGCTGCTGCAGTAGGACGTAATCCGGGCGCTAAATCTTCCATTACTTCTACCATGCTGCTGGGACAGGCCGTAGCCGAGACCACAGGTCTGTATGGTCTGCTGATTGCTATGCTGCTGTTATTCGTTAAGCCGTTAGGTAAATAAGCCTCTGAAAGAAATAAAATCTGCGCCGAAGACGGCGTTTAGAAGAAAGGAGGCAGAGAATGATACTTTTAACGGCCCAGGACTCTATGGAGAGACTCTTCGATCTGGACTGGCAGCTGCTGGCTGATTCCGTGCTGATGATCATTGCGATCTTTGTATTGTTCCTGCTGCTGAGCTACTTTCTGTTCAATCCGGCCAGAAAGATGCTGCAGGACCGTCAGACCAAGATCAAAAATGAACTGGATGACGCACAGAGCAATATGGAACAGGCCGCCAGACTGAAAGAAGAGTATGAGGCAAAAATAAGGAATATCGACAAGGAAGCGGAAGAGATCCTCAGTGATGCCCGCAAGCGTGCTCTGATGAACGAAAATGAGATCGTAGCCAAGGCCAAAGAAGAAGCAGCACGGATCATGGAGAGAGCCCGCACCGAAGCCCAGCTGGAGAAGCAGAAGATGGCTGACGAGGTGAAGCAGGAAATGATCAGCATTGCTGCCATGATGGCCGGAAAGGCTGTAGCTGCTTCTATGAATGCAGATATTCAGGACAGCCTGGTGGATGAGACTCTGAAAGAAATAGGTGATGATACATGGCTAAGTTAGTGGAACAGACATACGGAGAGGCCCTGTTCCAGACCGCCATGGAAGAGAACCGGCTGGATGCATTCCTGGAGGAGATAGAAGTGATTCAGGAGGTGCTGAAAGAGAATCCGGAATGGGACAGACTGATGTTGCATCCCAAGATCTCCAAACAGGAAAAAGTGGAGATCATGAAAGAAGCATTTGCAGGGAGGATCAGCAGGGAGATGACAGGCTTTCTGGAGCTGATTCTTACCAAGGAGAGATATGGCCAGCTGGAGACAATTTTTCAGTACTTTACCGAAAAGGTAAAAGAAGAGAAAAAGATCGGTACGGCATATGTGACCACGCCGGTGGAACTGTCCGAAGCCCGCAGGGCGGACATACAGGCCAGACTTCTTCAGACCACTCCCTATCTGACGATGGAAATGCATTACGCAGTAGATCCCTCGC
>JAGANP010000205.1 GCA_017624175.1 Lachnospiraceae bacterium
CCAAGGTCTCTTTCAACCATCGCCGTGTTCCTATGAACATGCCTGAGGAGATCTGGATCACCGATACTTCCCTTCGTGATGGACAGCAGTCTGTGGAGCCCTATACCGTTGACCAGGTCGTTAACATCTATAAGCTTTTAAGTAAGCTTGGCGGACCTTACGGCATTATTCGCCAGACGGAGTTCTTTATCTACAGTGAAAAGGACCGCAAAGCTATTGAGAAGTGCATGGAACTGGATTTGAAGTTCCCGGAGATCACCACCTGGATCCGTGCCACCAAGGAAGACTTCCATCTTGTTAAGGATATGGGTATTCGGGAGACGGGCATCCTGGTCAGCTGCAGCGACTACCATATCTTCAAGAAAATGAAGATGAACCGTCAGCAGGTTCTGGATTATTATTTGGCTACCGTTTCCGATGCACTGGATGTAGGCATCCAGCCCCGGTGCCATCTGGAGGATATCACCCGTGCTGATTTTTATGGCTTTGTGGTGCCCTTTGTCAATGAACTGCAGAAGCTTTCCCGTGAGGCGGGAATCCCAGTAAAGATCCGGGCCTGCGATACCATGGGCTACGGTGTTCCTTACACCGAGGCTGCCATGCCCCGAAGCGTGGCCGGTATCATTTACGGCCTGCAGCATTATTCCGATGTGCCCAGCGAGCATCTGGAGTGGCACGGCCATAATGATTTTTATAAGGCCGTCGCCAATGCTTCCACCGCCTGGCTCTACGGTGCCTGCGCCGTGAACTGCTCGCTGCTGGGCATCGGCGAGCGCACCGGCAATATTCCGCTGGAAGCGATGGTGTTTGAGTATGCCTCCCTGCGGGGCTCTATGGACGGTATGGATCCTACGGTCATCACAGAGATCGCGGAGTATTTCCAAAAGGATATCGGCTATGACATCCCCGCCATGACGCCCTTTGTGGGCCGCAGTTTCAATGCTACCCGGGCGGGTATCCATGCCGACGGACTGATGAAGGACGCGGAGATCTACACTATTTTCGATACCAACAAGCTGCTGAACCGCCCGGCTACCGTAGAGATCAGCAAGACTTCAGGCACAGCGGGTATTGCCTACTGGATCAATCAGAATTACCGGCTGTCTGGGGATCAGGCCCTGGGAAAGACGGATCCGCTGGTGGCGGAACTGAAGGCCTGGGTAGATGAACAGTATGAGGGCGGACGGCAGACAGTCATCTCCCACAAGGAGCTGGAAGAAAAGATTGCGGAGCTGGCCCCCGGCCGCTTCGGGAAATAAGGAGGAGCTTATGACGGATTTCAAAACAGTCTCTCTGGCAGATCAGGTATTTGAAAAGCTGGAAAATGATATTATCACCGGCGTGTATCCCAAGGGCGAGATCCTGACGGAGCTGAAGCTGGTGGAACAGCTGGGCGTCAGCCGTACACCCATCCGGGAGGCGCTGCGCCGGCTGGAGCAGGAGCGGCTGATTCGGGACTCCGGCAAGGGTTCCGTTGTGCTGGGCATCACGGTGGAGGATCTGGTGGATATCATGGATATCCGGCAGCGCATCGAAGGATTGGCGGCTTACTATGCCACCAGCAATCTGACCCCGGAGGGGTTGGAAGAGCTGCGGCAGATCAGTGAGCTGCAGGACTTCTACTATGAAAAAAAGGATATCGACAACCTGCGGCAGATGGATGACCGATTCCACGATACGATTTATGAACTCAGCGGCCGGACGGTGATCCGTGACACGCTGCTGCCTCTGCACCGCAAGACCATGCGCTACCGCAGACTCTCCATCGGAGACGCGGAGCGGCTGGAGCATTCCGTCGCGGAGCACAAAGCAATTTATCAGGCCATCACCACCGGACAGGCGGAGCTGGCGGCGGAACGGATCACTGCCCACATCGTAAACGCCAAGGAAAGTATGATTGCGAGGTTTGATTATCTTGGGTAAGACGATTGCTCAGAAGATTATAGCAGCCCATCTGGTATCCGGTAACATGACTTCCGGCAGCGAGATTGCCCTGCGGATCGACCAGACTTTGACCCAGGATGCTACCGGAACCATGGCTTATTTGGAATTTGAGGCTATGGGTATCCCCCGGGTCAGGACGGAGCTCAGCGTAGCCTATGTGGATCACAACACGCTGCAGTGCGGCTTTGAAAACCCGGACGACCACCGGTATCTGCAGACTGTGGCGGCAAAGCACGGCGTGTATTTCTCCCGGCCCGGCAACGGCATCTGCCATCAGGTGCATCTGGAGCGGTTCGGCAAGCCCGGCAAGACCCTCATCGGCTC
>JAGANP010000206.1 GCA_017624175.1 Lachnospiraceae bacterium
ACGGAGAAGGAGGGATTTGAACCCTCGCGCCGCTATTAACGACCTGCACCCTTTCCAGGGGTGTCCCTTCAACCACTTGGGTACTTCTCCAGGTAAGTTGACTGATGTCATCTATATTCAAATCTAAGGCGGAGACAATCCCTTATCTCCTAACGGAGAGAGTGGGATTCGAACCCACGCGCCCTTGCGGACAAACGGTTTTCAAGACCGCCTCGTTATGACCACTTCGATATCTCTCCAAGTGTTCCGTTTTCTCAACGGCAGAAACTATAATAACAAAAAAGATCGGTACTGTCAACAACTTTTTTAAAGAATTTTGCAAAAATTTGAAACAATTAAAAATCTATAACCATCTTTCCGTAGATACCGCCCAATTTCCGCAGTTCTTCGGCAATAAAACTGCCATACAGCACTGCACCCTCATAGCGCAGATGCGTATTATCCTGAGACATTTCCGGATGCTCCTTATAGGTGCCCTCTGCAAAAAACATATACCACTTTCTGCTCTCCTGCTCCCCTGCCTGGGACAAGGCCTCCCGGCTCCTGCTGTACAGATCCACCACCGAAACCCGGCAGCGCTCCGCCGCCAATTTCATGCCTGCCACATAATCACCGTGCAAACTGGGCTCCAGTTCCCCTGCCTCATCGAACCGTCTTCTCTCTAAAGGCGTTATCAGAACAGGATAAGCCTCCCGCTCACGGGCCGTCCGGATAAAACACTCCAGATTCTCCACAAAAGCGGAAAAGGGCTCCGTGTACCGGGCAGGATCTTCCCTTTTCTCATCATTATGTCCAAACTGGATAAACAGAAAATCTCCCTTGCCCATCCGTTCCTGAATGGCCTGCAGTCTCCCTTCCTCGATAAAGCTCTTTGTACTGCGCCCATTCTTCGCATAATTCTCCACCCGATAGCCCTCTTTCAGAAAAAGAGGAAATACCTGTCCAATGCCGCACTGGGGATAGGTCGTATAATCATTGGTCTGTACGGTGGAATCTCCGGCCCAAAATATAGTATGCATACCGCTTGCTCCTTTTCCAATCCTCTCTATAAAACACAAAGTCTCACAGCCCATCGCAGGCTGTGAGACTTCCGCTCTTGTTCTTCGATCCTGATACGGGAGGGCACAGATTATTCCTTAACTGCACCCACATTAACGCCCTGTACAAAATAGTCCTGGCAGAAAGGATACAGGATCATGAAAGGAATGATTGCCACGATGATCGCCGCATTCTGAATCGTATTGGTGGAAATGGAACCGTCATCCGTAGGAAGATCGTTATCCATAACCATTGCACGCAGCTTCATCTGGAAGTTAAACAGCTTGTTATCAGTAATATAAATCTTAAAGTTGGTATAATCGTTCCAGTAAGTAACGGCAAACATCAGTCCGATCGCCGCCAGTGCAGCCTTGGACAGGGGCAGCACAATCTTGACAAAGATTCCCATGGGACTGCATCCATCCAGCTTCGCCGACTCAAACAGAGAGGTCGGAATTCCTTCAAAGAAGTTTCTCATCAGAACCAGATTATACACATTGATACCCAGGGGCAGAATCACCGACCACAGCGTATTGGTCAGATGCAGATCCATCATCACCACATATGTAGGAATCATACCGCCGCTGAACAGCATGGTAAACAGCAATATCCAGGAAAACAGATTACGTCCCGGCATATCCCACTGGATCAGCACATAAGCACCCAGCGTAGACAAAATCAATCCCACAAGAGTACCGGCAAACGTTACACCGATGGATATGAAAAACGGTCTGTACAAATCCGCTCTGGAAACAATCATCTTATAAGCGCCAAAGGTAAATTTAGCAGGCCACAATCTCATACCGTATCCGGCCGCTGCGTCCAATGAGTCCACCAGCACCTTCCATATCGGAATCAGGATGATAATGGAGATCAATATGAACAGGATGGTATTCACTATACTGAAAGGAGTGATCTTTTTCTTGGGCTTTTTATATACAGCTTTCTTTGTATCTTCCATTGTTCTTCCCTCCTTTACACAATTCCACGTCCGCGGACTTTCTTGCTGGCCTTATTACAGATCAGAACAAGTGCACAGCCCACCAGTGACCTGAACAAACCTACCGCTGTGGTATATCCGTAGTTGGCGGCACCGCTGCTGAATGACTGCCTGTATATGTAGGTCTGCAATACATCCGACACATCATATACGGAAGGATTATACATAACAAATACGGACTCGAAAAGGTTCATAACCTTCGCCAGATTCAGAATAAATACGGTGATAATCGTATTTGCCAGCGCCGGCATCGTGATATAACGCATCCGGTTAAAGCGGTTTGCGCCGTCAATCTGGGCTGCTTCATACAGATCCGGGCTGATGCCGGACAAAGTAGCCAGGAACAGAATCGTTCCCCAACCGGTATCTTTCCAGATATTTACCATGTAATATACGCCCCGCCAGGTTGACTCGGAGGTCAGGAATTCGATAGGCTTCTCAATCAGTCCGATATTCATCAGCAGCTGATTGACCATACCGGAATCAGATGCAGACAGCATCATCTTAAAGATGGACGCAACTACCACCCAGGACATAAAGTGAGGCAGATAGATAATGGTTTGCACAGTCTTCTTAAAATGAATCTGACGCATCTCATTTAACAGAAGAGAGATAATTACTGCCATAAAGGTATTCAGAAACAGCTTTATGATAGACAGAACCAATGTGTTCTTAAACGCTGCCATGAAATGCTTGTTGGACAGCTTGGAAAGCGGAGACAGACCAAACATATCCACAAAATGCTTGATGCCGACATACGTGGGCTCCTGTCCGGAAATAAAATCCGTAAACGCATATCGCAGACCCGCCATGGGCAGATAGTTAAAAATAAGCACGAAAATCAGCACCGGCAGGAACATCAGGTAAAAGCCTCTGTAGATATAGATTCTCTGCCAGATGGTCTTGTTGCCCGTATACTGGTAATCCAGTTCACCGTTTTTCCGTTTGCGCTCTGCCGCATTCTTATTCACATCCAGGAAACAGCCGATCACAGCCACAATGGTACCTACAATAACGATGATTCCGGCCAAACCGTTCTCCATACCGGGAGCACCATGAAGGCTGCAGATATTATTATATGTAATCGCATATACTACACCGGCCAGAACCGTTGTAATAATGGAAAATTTTTCTAACTTAACAGCACACAAAATAACAGAAGCAACCAGCAAAAGCATAAACAGATACCACAGTGCCGGCTGTTCATAGTTCATAAACCCATAAGCAGGTGTAAACTTCTTAGAAGCATCGGAATTCTGAATGGCAGGAAAAAAACCGCCCACAAAGGAAATCACCGCACCCGCAATAGCGATCGGATATATATTTCTATGGGGCTTTACTACTGCAGCGCCGCATTCCGGACAGCGGGTCGCTTTTTTAGGGATTTCAGTATTACAAGTTTTACACAACATAAGCATACCTTTCTCTCAAAGAAGCAAAGTCATTGCCGCAGCAGATGGTATCAGGAAGTATTCCTGATACCATCCAATCTGCCTGCAATCCTATTTGTCTCTACTAAGTATCTGAATTAGTTATTGAAAGACTCCAGAATAGCTGCTACAATATCACCGCATTCTGCATTATACTGTGCAATCGCCTCTTCACCGGTCATCTCACCCTTAGCAACTGCTGCAATCAGCTTATCCTTCTCATCCCACAGATCGGAACTGTAAGCCTGATATACATCAGAAGAGTTGATCTTCGGTGCGGGAGTAGAATTGTTGTTGAACAGTTCAAAGGACTCATCAATAACGGGATCCACTGCAACATAAGGATCTACGCCGCTGAACTCGCCCAGCTTCAGGTTAGCTTCAAACAGGTTCTTGGTCGTCTTAGCTTCTTTCTCGCTGCCTGCGGTAGCCTGAGTAGCCAGACCGGTAATGGTGGTGCCGTCCTCATTCCATACATAGTGAACGCCTTCTACACCATACTGCCACAGCATCTGTACCTCACCGCCATCCAGAATCTTGTCAATGAAATACTCGAATACGCCTTCAGGATTCTCGCATGCGCTGGTGATACAAATCATAGGAGATAATCTCTCTACATAAGCGCCAACCTCTTCAATCGGCTCCATAGCCCAAGCGGTTGCATATGCCTCAGCATCGGGATAGATCTCTCCGGTGTAAGCAGCTGCCAGCTTTGACTTGATGGTGTATGCCCAGGTTCCTGCCCAGTAGTTGAACACGCTGGTGCCGTTCTCCAGATAGAACTTATCACGAACGTTAGCAGTAGAGGGATTCTCGAAGATCGTGCTGTCGATGACGCCGTTCTCATATCCCCATGCCAGTCTGTCCAGAGCATCGATCATAGCCTGCTCGGAGAAACCGTCAACCCACTCGCCGTTCTCGTTCTGATAGAACTCAGGATATGCACCCTGATAGAACTCAGGCAGATAGTTCACATAAGGAGCCTCGTGGTTGATCAGGCCGGGTGCCAGCAGAGGTGCTACGCCGGTAGCCTCTTTCAGATCCAGCAGGAACTGCTGATACTCTTCCCAAGTCTTAGGCAGGGTATCCTTGGTATATCCTGCTGCTTCTGCTGCAACGGATTTCACATAGGTGATGGTACCGTTACCACGTGCAGGGTACATACCATAGATGCCTTCCTGTCCGTCAGGACCGGTTACATACCACTGGTTTACGATGCTCTCGCCCACATCTGTCAGTCTGCCGGAATTAGCAGTCTCGGAATTGTTCCATGCATCGGTCATATTCCACAGGCTGCCCTGGGAAGCATAAGAAGCATAGTAGTTGGAAGGCAGAATAATTACATCAGCCAGAGTGCTGGAATCGGTAAAGGCAATACCTACCTGCTCAGCATATGTAGAGTGATCGGGACGAACCCACTCCACATGAAGTCCCAGCGCCTCATCCAGAGCTGCGTAGAACTCTTCTGCATAGTTATCTCCCTCTTTGAAAATCGTACCATCCCACATAACCTTGATGGTTTCCGGCTTAACAACCTCAGCGGCTGCTTCGGACTCTGCCTCACTGCTGGGAGTCTCTTCTGTAGATTCTGCAGCAGAGCTCTCTGTGGTGGAACTCTCTACAGCGGAACCTGAAGCTTCACTGCTATTGTCGTTACCGCTTCCTTCCGGATTTCCGCAGGCTGCCATAGACAGCACCATGCTTCCTGCCAGAAGGGATGCAACAAACTTGTTTACCTTTTTCATAGTAAAACATCCTCCTCCTAAAAATGTAAGTGTTTACAGGTTTTTCCTCCTGCCCCGCTTTCTTTCTTTCATCTGCGGTAATTTTATGTTAGCACATATTGGGCATTTTAACAAGCTTTATTTAAAAAAACATTGTTTTTTTGCTTTTTTTTGTGAATTGTGCTGTTTTTTTATTCTGATTTATGGTTATTTTTTATGTTGCAAAAGTGTAAGTGCTTTCATTTTTGTTCCTTTTTATCGTCCCCATGGGTTTACTGTACCAATAAAAACCAAAAATAATTTTGCTCTGTGCAAAGCACTTGAAGCCGGAAAGCTCTCTATGCTAAAATCAGATAAAACAGAACCAATCGCTTTATAACTATGAAAGGATTTCGAACCATGCCCATATTACTTTCTTCAGAAACATGCATCCGGCTATTAGACCGGCTGCAGCGGACAAATATCCCTCTGCACAGCCTGCACATTCTTTATCGGGGACAAACAGAATTAGAAGCCTATTACGCCCCCTGCGCCAAAGGGCAGCTGCACCGCATGTTCTCCATCAGCAAAAGCCTGACAGCCCTGGCCATACTGAAGCTCTGCGAAGCCGGGCAGATCTCCCCGGAGGCCTCCATCTGCGATTATTTCCCGGAATATCTGACAGAAAACACCCATCCCTGGATCCGGCAGACCACCGTTCGGGATATGCTGATGATGCGAACCTGTCACGCCTCCACCACCTACAAATTCCACATGGAACAGGACTGGGTGGAGAGCTTTTTCACGGTTCCCCCCACCCATAAGCCCGGTACGATGTTCCACTACGACACCAGTTCC
>JAGANP010000207.1 GCA_017624175.1 Lachnospiraceae bacterium
GTTCGGTCCCTATCCGGCGCAAGCGTAGGATATCTGAGAGGAGCTGCCCTTAGTACGAGAGGACCGGGGTGGACGGACCGCTGGTGTATCTGTTGGTTACCAAAACCATGGCAGAGTAGCCAAGTCCGGCAGGGATAAACGCTGAAGGCATCTAAGCGTGAAGCCCCCCTCAAGATGAGATATCCCAATAAGTAAGACCCCTTAGAGAGTATGAGGTAGATAGGTTCGAGGTGGAAGTGCAGTAATGTATGTAGCTGACGAATACTAATCGGTCGAGGGCTTATCCTGATAGGTTGTTGGATGTAAGAGATTAATCAGTGTTCAGTTTTGAGGGTGCAAACCCGTATAAGAATTTTCAGAGAGTGGCTGTCCTGTTTGATAGAAGCAGGGTGGTCATTTTTTTTGGCTTCACAAGGAGAGTTTTTTATAAAGCGCATTCTTGTCCTGAATTTTGATGCAGCCTCTGGAAAGGGATACACAGCCTTCGGCGGAAAAGAGCTTTAAGACTCGGCTGACCGCCTCACGGGCGGAACCGATGGCGGTGGCGAGCTTTTCCTGGGTGTAAGGAAGTTCGGCAGAAGAGCGTTCTGCGGACTCGTCGATGAGAAAAGCGGCGATGCGCTGCTCCAACGTCATGAAAAACATGCGTTCCATGGTATTCATGATCAGGGAAAACTGTTCTGTGGTCATGCGGTACAGATAGGCTTCCATATACATATTATTTTCCATGAGGTGCATCAAAAGGGAAGAAGGAATCACCAGAAGATCGCAGTTTTCTTCCGCATCGATCTGGACATCGAAGGTGATGGCGGAAAGGGCGCAGGATGCGGCCAGCACACAGATATCGTTTTGGTGGGGCCGGGAAATGGTGATCTGTCGGCCGTCCTCCGCAAGCAGATAGACTCTGAGAATGCCGCTTTCTACAAAAAGAAGGCCGAGACAGTTACAGTGATCGGTCAGAATCGGCGTGCCCGCTGCGAAATGGAGCGTGTAACTCTGCTCCAGAATCATATTCTTTTCTTCTTCAGTCAAATGCCTCCAGAAGGGCTGTTTTTCCACAATGGCCTTTATGTTCACCAGATTTTCCTCCATTTTATCTGCATAGCAGGAATAGAATTATTGTAATTGACACGGCAGTTTCTGTCAATTAAGATAATAGAAAGGCAAATCTTGGGAGGCATCCATGAAAATCAGCGTCATTTCATTCACCAGGGCGGGAGCGGAGAAGAATCTGGAACTGGTGGATTTATTGCAGGAAAAGAGCCATCAGGCGGCCAGTTACAGCTGGCATAAGTATACGGGCAGAAGGTTGATTCCGTTTAAGTCATTGAGTCAGCTTCTGGATGATCTGTGGGATAACCAGGACATTTTTATCTTTTTGGCGGATCTGGAACGGACCGTTCGCGCGGTGATGCCATATATGAAAAAGAAAGGGCCGGCAGTGATTGCTGTGGATGAAGCGGGCAAATTTGTCATACCCTATTTAAAGGGAAAGATGCGGGGAACGGACGAATGGTGCGTCTGGTTTGCAAAGCTTTTTGAGGCGACCGCGGTAATCACAGATACTGCGGCGAGAAATGAGCAGTTTCGGCTGGACGGGTTTGCCAGAAAGAACCAGCTGCACATTCTGGATAGTTTCCGGATTAAATCGCTGGCTGCATCGCTTGCGGCGGGTGAGCCGGTAGGAATTTACAGCGATTATCCCATTGAGGGCGTGATCCCGGAAGGGATTGTCTGGATTGGAAAAGAGAAAACTCAAAATTGTGAGGCGGATGTGAGGGTTCCTGAAGTGGGGATTTCTGTTACGGATGACTGGGAAGCGCCCTACTTTGAAAAAGAGTGCAGGATGTTCCCGAGA
>JAGANP010000208.1 GCA_017624175.1 Lachnospiraceae bacterium
ATAGAGTGTCAGAGAGTCTTCCAGCATAATTTTCCTTTCTGATTTAGAGTTCCGCATTTCCCTGCCCAGTACACAATCCCGGTGATGAGACTCCGGCCGCAGGGCGTCCGTACCCTCATCAGTGCACTGTGCAGGGAAATGCTGTTTTAGAGTTCTATGGGTTCATACAGGCGGCCCTGCCAGGTCTGGCGTTCTTTCATCAGCCGGTGCAGGGAATTCAGTACATCCCTCTTGTGCAGGCTCCACCGGGGAGCAAGCAGCAGCTCTCTGGGGCCGTCCCCGGTGAGCCGGTGGATCACGATTTCGGGCGACAGCAATTCCAGGCAGTGAACCAGCAGCTCAAGATATTCCTCCTTGGCCAGGGCGGCGAAAGTTCCCCTGGCGTAGAGGTCGGCCAGGTCGGTACCGGCCAGAATATGGAGCAGCTGCAGCTTGATGCCAAAGGGGCGGATGCCGTTCAGATAGTTTATCGTCTCATAGATCCGTTCAGCGTCCTCCCCGGGCAGCCCCAGAATCACATGGACGATGAAAGGAAGCTCCAGACGGCGCAGGGCAGCGGCGGCCTCCTCAAAACAGGAGAGAGGGTATCCCCGGCGGATCAGCTGCGCTGTGTCCTCATGGATGGTCTGCAGCCCCAGCTCAATCCAGATGAATTTATCGGGATAGGTCTGCCGAAGCTCCGTCAGCAGATTGAGGACGGGCCGGGGCAGGCAGTCCGGCCTGGTGGCGATGGAGATGCCGCAGACCCTCGGGTGCTCCAGCGCCTGGGTATACAGCGCCCGCAGCCGCTCCGGTGAGGCATAGGTATTGGTGTAGGCCTGAAAGTAGGCGATATAATTCTCGCCGATCTGTTTGTCTCCGAAGAGGGCCAGACCGGCTTCCAGCTGCTGCCCGATCTCATTACCCGCAGCAGCAAACTCCCCGCTGCCCCCGGCGCTGCAGAAGAGACAGCCCCGGGTGCCCAGGGTTCCGTCCCGGTTGGGGCAGGTCATATGGGCATCCAGGGCGATCTTATAGCATTTGTGCCGGTAAGTGTTTTTCAGATAAGCATCCAGAGAATAGTAGGGCTTGCCCTGCCAGTCGGGATGCGGTATCGCAGCCGTCATGGCTTTAGATATAGGCTTTCACAGCAGCAGCCACCACTTCGGCCACCTGGGGATTGAAAGCCTCGGGCAAAATGTTTTCGTCGGAAAGCTCCTCATCGGGCACCAGGGAAGCGATCGCCTGGGCGGCAGCCAGCTTCATTTCATCCGTGATCTGCCTGGCCCGTCCCTCCAGGGCGCCCTTGAAGATGCCGGGGAAAGCGATAACATTATTTACCTGGTTGGGGAAATCGCTGCGCCCTGTACCTACCACACGGGCACCGGCCGCCTTAGCTGCATCCGGCATGATCTCCGGCACCGGATTGGCCATGGCAAAGAGGATGGCGTCATGGTTCATGGAGGCTACCATTTCAGGGGTAACTATGTTCGGCGCAGAGACGCCCACAAAGATATCCGCCCCTCGCAGAGCGTCTGCCAGAGTGCCGGTCATTTCCTCCAGATTGGTAACCTCCGTCATTTTCTGCTGCATCCAGTTCAGTCCCTCTGTGGATTTGGAGACGATGCCGGTCTTATCACACATAATAATATGAGGGAAACCGTAAGTCAGCAGGAGCTTGGTGATGGCGACACCGGCGCTGCCTGCGCCGTTTACCACGATACGGCAGTCTTCCTTGCGTTTGCCCACAACCTTCAGGGCGTTGATAATGCCTGCCAGTACCACAATGGCGGTGCCGTGCTGGTCATCATGAAATACGGGGATATCCAGGGTGGCTTTCAGCCGTTCCTCGATCTCAAAGCATCTGGGGGCGGAGATGTCTTCCAGATTGATGCCGCCGAAACCGGGTGCCAGCCAGGTGACCGCCTTGATGATCTCCTCGGTATCCTGAGTGTCCAGGCAGATAGGAACTGCATTGACTCCGCCGAACTCCTTAAACAGCACTGCCTTGCCCTCCATAACCGGCATGGCGGCATAGGGGCCGATATTGCCCAGACCCAGAACTGCGCTGCCGTCGGATACCACGGCTACGGTATTGGCTTTCTTGGTGTATTTATAAGCGGCTTCCTTATCTTCTGCGATGACTTTACAGGGCTCGGCTACGCCGGGGGTGTAGGCCAGGGACAGATCCTCCCGGGTCTTTACCGGAGTCTTGGAAACGGTCTCCAGCTTGCCATTCCACTGCTCGTGAAGCATCAGTGCTTTTTCGTTGGTTGTCATATTTTCCTCCTCTTTTCTGTAAAAAGTATGATCCTATGGCATCTATTGTAATGGGAGCGGCGTATTTTTTCAAGAAAATAATTATTTTTCTAAAATTTTGCTTTCTATTTTGGAAAAATTGTATTATAATCTAAACAGTAGGTTCCTTACGTTATGGGACACATCTGGTTTTTTCAATAGAGACCCCTTAATACGAATTGAATAGAAACAGGAACATTTTCTTATTAGAAGAGAAACAGGAGGCGTAATGAGAGAGAAGTATGAATCACTTGCACTTGTACAATTAAAAGAGTTGGCAAAGGTACGCGGGATCAAGGGTGTATCTACCGTGAAAAAAGCAGAGGTGGTAGAGGCCATGCTGGCAGAGGATGAGAAAGACAGAGTCAGGGAAGCAGCGGAAAAGCCGGCGGAGAAAGCGGAGTCTGCACAGACGGAGAGTTCCAGGGCAGACGCTCCCAGAACGGAGAACTCCCGAGCTGAGTATCATCGGACGGAAAGCTCCAGAACAGAAAGTCCCAGAATGGAAAGCTCCAGAACGGATAGTCCCAGAACAGAAAGCTTTCGGGCTGAGAATCCCAGGACGGAAACCGTCAGAACAGAGGGGACAAGGCCCGCAGAGGGAGAGCAGGGACAGCAGCCTGCCAGACCGGTGCGTCTGAATGAGGCCTATGATTCCACCCAGTACCCGGTGGAGCTGGACAGCGGTATTGAAGCCAGGGGGATCCTGGAGGTTATGCCGGACGGTTACGGCTTTATCCGCAGTGACA
This sequence comes from Lachnospiraceae bacterium, assembly GCA_017624175.1. Classification (GTDB taxonomy): domain Bacteria; phylum Bacillota; class Clostridia; order Lachnospirales; family Lachnospiraceae; genus Acetatifactor. Next base: position 3,027 of record JAGANP010000208.1, read on the forward strand.
ATTATCTGCCCGGTACGGAGGATGTGTATGTGGCGCCCAGCCAGATCCGCCGGTTCGGTTTAAAGACCGGTGATATCCTGTGCGGCAATAAACGGATCAAGACCCAGCAGGAGAAGTTCAGCGCCCTGCTGTTTGTGAGAACCATTAACGGCTATACGCCTGAGGAGTCTGCAAAGAGAACCGCTTTTGAGGATATGACCCCGATTTTCCCCAATGAACGCATCAAGCTGGAGACGCCGGGCTGCAGTGTGGCCATGAGAGTTATGGATCTGATCAGCCCCGTGGGTAAAGGGCAGAGAGGACTGATCGTTTCCCCTCCCAAGGCCGGTAAGACCACGCTGCTGAAAGAAGTGGCGCTGTCCATTTTGCGCACCAATCCCGATATGCATATGCTGATCCTGCTGATAGACGAGCGTCCTGAGGAAGTTACAGATATGAAAGAAGCCATCCATGGAGAAAATGTGGAGGTAATCTATTCCACCTTTGATGAACTGCCCGAACATCACAAGCGGGTGGCGGAGATGGTAGTGGAGCGTGCCAAGAGATTGGTAGAACATAAAAAAGAGGTAGTGATCCTGCTGGATTCCATTACCCGTCTGACCCGGACATACAACCTGGTGGTTCCGCCCA
>JAGANP010000209.1 GCA_017624175.1 Lachnospiraceae bacterium
ACCTCCCTCCGTAACGGCAAAATATTTTACATTGTCCGATTTGCACGCAAAAGCATAATCCATAGCAAACAGTTCATCATACGCCACCGAATAGATATAATAACGGCCGCTCCGGGTAAACAGCATAAACTGATCCTGGTTCAGGTAGGTTGCCGCTTCCACGATGGTGGACTCGGTGGAAAAATGCGCCGTTTCCTCTCCGGTCTCCTTATCCAGCAGAAACGCCTCCATGGAACTGCAGAACATCAGCTGACGGGCTCCGTCCGCATACGGGAGGCAGAGCTCGGAGCCGTATTTTCTGCCAAAATCTTTCTCCCATTTCACGGTATTGCTGCTCAGATCAAATACGATCAGGCCCGCACTGTAATCGCTGCCGTCTCCGGCCAGGGCGTTGGCCAGAATATAGACGCAGTCCTCCTGAAACAGCACCTGCTTTAGTCCGTTATAGTTGATGGGAACCGTGATCTCCTCCGCTTTGCCGGTCAGATCCACCAGGTGGAGGATTCCCCCTCTGCCGGTATCCGGCACCATGCCGGAGGTAAAGCTCTCCAGATACGCCAGGATTCCCGATTCGCTGAAAAAGCAATTTTCCCCTATGTCCGTTTCTTTCGTCTCCGCCGCCTGATACACCGTATGAAAGTCCGCCGTATCGCAGACCGTCAGGCCGGACCAGGTCTTTATGGCCGCATATCGCTCATAGGGATCGGTGGAAAAGCTGTATGCATCCTCCAGGGCAACCTCTCTGATGACGCTGCCCGCTGTCCTGTCATATATCTCTACTTTTCCCTCTTCCCCCAGGTAGAGGATTCTGCCCTGTCCCGCAAAGGCCGCCGGTCGCCCGCTGCCCGCACTTCTGCCGCTCCAGGCCAGGGTATCCTGCAGTTCCCCGCTCAGAATATCCCAGACACAGAGACTGCCCACAGCATCAAAGGTCAGCACCACATCCCTGTCCGGGGACACCAGCACCTCTTCGATCTCCCCCGGCGCTGTAATCTGGTATTCCGCATAGATGGTATTGCTGGAATCATAAATATGCAGACTCTCGGTCAGGGCGTACTTGGCCTCCGCCGTATAGGGCATTTCGATTCCCTCATATTCGGTAAGCGCCTGCACCGCCAGACTGACTGCCCCCTCACGGTCTCCCTCTTCCAGGCTGCTCAGCGCCTTTTCCGCCAGACTTTCCGCCTGCTTCTCCGCCAGCACTTCATTCTGCTTCTGAATTTCCCGGGACTGGTTCACAATCCTTTCGGATTGGGCCAGAATTTCCGCCGACTGCTCCTCGATTCGGACATTCTGCTGATGGATAAGCAGCGCCGCCAAAGTCCCGGCCACACCGATCAGCAGACACAGCGCCGCCGCCGAAAGGGACACTGCCATCACCTTTTTCAGCTTCCTCTCCCGGTGCCGCTGGCGCAGATCGTCATAGCCCACCCCAAACATGGGAGCCAGAAGCCGCAGCATTTCCGAACGGATTTTTTCCCGGATCTCCCGCCTGCTCCTGCCTCTTACGTCCGCCGCCAGCGGCTCCACGGCCCGTCTTACGGTCTCCTGGGTTCCGTCCTCCCCGGTGACCGTTTCCTCCACATACAGAAGCTCCTCCGGAAATGACTCCTCCGGTTCTCCCTCGATCAGAACCGTCAGCACCTTCCCTTTTCCGTGATACTGAATAAAGGTCTCAATTTCCTTTTTACACCAGATGGATTCTTTCAGCCTGGGCGAACAGATCACAATCAGAAATTCCGAGTGCATCAGGGCCTGGACGATGGGATCCTCCAGATTGCTGGTAATGGGCAGTTCCTCCTTATCCCGAAACACCCTCTCAATCCGGGAGCGTGACGCCTTATTCTGTTTGCGGATGCTCTTCGGCGGCTTATAGGCCTCCAGTGACTTATGCAGCTGCTCGGCCACAAACTTATCCAGCTCCGAATGCCGGTAGCTGATAAACGCATCATAAATATAATTTTCTTTCACACGATTCCCCCTGCATTCGTATCAGATTTCCCGGTATGATTTACTGAATATGGCGTTTTCCACCACATACACATCCTGTAAGTCATCGCTTCTCACCGCCAGATAGTCGCCGACCCGGCCCAGCATATATTTTTCCTTATCCCACGCCGTAAAGACCTTGACCCCTTTTTCCAGCTGCTTTGCATATATGCTCACGCTGCCCGTGGGAATACAGACCCTGGCGTAATCCGTCAGCACCAGATCCTGCCCGGTGCTCCTGATTTTGATGGTGGGCAGATATTCCGCCGTGGAATGGCTCTCGTAGACATATGCCTCCTCCGTAGCCTGATAGGAACGGCTGAACTTTTCCGCCCGGTTGGGATAGACCTCCCCCTTGATACCGATGATGGCGATCAGATCCTCCTCTACCACCGTATCAATATCCCCCTCCAGGGTTCTGATCGTGATAGGTGTCCCCACCGGAATGATCTCCCAGAGATTCACATAGCCCACGGGCAGCCTGTTCTTCTCATACTTTTTCATGGCAGTGAGATCTGCCGCATAGTCCCTGGCATAGATCAGGTCAAAGGAATCAAAGTACCGTGCCATCCGGCTGTTGAAGTAGGCTTCGGCATGGAGTGAATTGCATTTCCGGTCATACAGCTTCTTGCTGATGAAGCCACCGGCCTTTTCATAGTGGCCGCCCCCCGAGCCCATCCCCTCCGCCAGAAAGGCCGCCAGCTCGCTGGCATTCACCTCCCTGACGCAGCTTCTGACGGAATACTTATAGCCGTCCCCGGTCTCATTATAGACCACACAGGTCTTTACCGTGTCCACCTGCAGCAGCAGATCGCTGATCAGCCCCAGAATATTCGGGTCACAGGGCTGGGACCGGATGACGGCAAAGCCATATTCTTCATTGAAGCTGTACCGGAGCATGGCGATGCCTGCGATCTCCAGCTCCCGCAGGGAGAGATTGGAATTGCGCAGCTGGCTGATCAGGCCTTTGTCATATTGGAGCTCCTCCTGCATATCCTTATCCAGGGGATTATGAAGCTCCATAAACTGGTTGGTATCGGTAAAAAGCCCGTAATAGAGCGCCGTTCCCAGACCGTTCTCATCGTCTGCCCTGTAGCCTGCTTCTTTCAGCAGCTTCCACACCAGAGTGGAGCAGCTGCCCAGCCCCGGTACGATCAGACTGAGCGGTACATTATCGATTTCCACCTGGTGGTGATCGATGATTGCCACCTCATCGGCCTCGATCCTGCTGACATTCCCGGCTCCGTACTGGCAGTCCACGGTGATCAGCAGCCCCTCTCGGTGAGGACACTCCTCTTTCTTTATGTACCGGACAGGGATCCGCAGCGCCTCCACCATAAGGCACAGATTGGATTTCTGAATCTCGTTCCTGCCGCTGTATATCAGACTGACCTCTTTCCCTGCGGCACGGAAATAGCAATATAATCCGAAGCCTGACGCAAGCGCATCCGCATCCGGGTTATCATGGCACTGAATCGTTATGGGGTTATATTGCTCCAGATCACACAGCTTCATGCCTTCTCCTCCTCGATAACCGCTGTTTCCTGATTTTCCCATAAGATTATAGCACGCCGGGACAGCGTCTGCCAACTGTTTTTCCTGACTGACGTGCAAACGGCGGCAAAAACGATTCCTCCCCCGGTGCGGGCATTGCATAAGCGCCGTCTATAATGACATTCCGGCTTTCACGCACATATATAAAATCAGAAAAATCCTCGGGAACCGTGATCACCTCTGCTGACGGACTTACATCAATGCATCTGTCCCCCTTCAAATATCTGTTGGCGCTGTTCTTTTTTTCAAAAGCGATATCCCGGAAAATAATATGATCAATGTTATTCCCGCTGCCGATGACACCGATAATATTTTCACCCGTACAGCTGATATTGCAGAACCGTATATCCCGGATATTGATGTCCCAGTCTCTTTCGGGGGCGGGATCGAGATAACCGTCATAATGATGATAGGTCCCCATAAGACATATGGGCTCTCCGTTCCCCCACCAGTTGCCTGCATGGACCCTGGTTTCAATCCGGATGTTCTGAAACAGGACATGCGCCACCAGTCCCGTTCCCTTAGAGGACATAATCGCAATTCCCCGCTGCGAACCATAGATCACACAATTCGTTACCGTGACATTGCGCACGATGCTGTGCATATAACCGATGGAAATCGCCTTTGAAGCGGAGGTCAGAACACAGTCTGAAATCGTAACATTTTCACAGGGACGATCCCATGCGGTAATGCCGGAAAGGGCGATGCAATCATCTCCCGCCGTGATATTGCAGCCGGAAATCATAACGTTTCTGCAGGAGCAGAAATGCATTCCGTCATTATTGGGAATCGTCATATCATTTTCAATGGTCACGCCTGTGACACGGATATCCTCCGAACTGTTAAAGGACATGGTCCAGCAGGGAGCGTTCCGCAGCACGATTCCCTCTATCCGAATATGGCGGCAATGATAAAAGAAAATCGGCTGACTGGGTCTGTGCCTGTATTTTCTTGTACACTGGGCCTTCTGCTCATCGCTGTAGACATTTCCGTCATCTGGAACATCCGGGCTTTCCATATCATAAAAGGCCTCCGCATTCATATCAATCGTGCCTTCACCGGTGATGGAAATATCGCTGCTTTCCAGAGAATAAAGCAGACTGATGCATTCATGCATTTCATTATGACGGAACCCGTTGGCCCGGTAATCCTCCCAGCGGTCTGAGCCCTTGAGAACCGCCCCCTTTTCCAGATAGAGGGAGACATTCCCCAGGCACAGCGTCCCCGTGATATAAGTTCCCCTGGGAATCACCACCGTAAGACCGCCCTTTGCCTCCGCCTCATCAATCACCGCCTGGATTTCCCTGGTCTGTACAATGTCCTGTTTTACTCCGTAATCCGATAAACGCAATTCCATAGTGTCCTCCTGATCCTTTCTCCTTTGATGCAGTTTAATTCAGCCCTCTGAAGCCCTTGCCGATGATCTCGCTGGAATTGAAAATGGTGATAAAGGCATCCGGCTGGCTCCGGCGTACAAAATTGCGCAGCTGTATGGCCTGACTGCGCTTCATCACCGTCAGGATCATGGTTTTAGCATGATGGGTATAGGCTCCCTCCGCCCGGTAGATCGTGGCGCTGCGTCCCAGCTCCCTGCAGATGTAATCGCAGATGGGATCCGGATCATCACAGACGATCATAAATGCCTTGCAGAGGTTGATACTCTCAATCACGTTGTCAATGACCAGGGACTTGGCCAGCAGGCCCGTCAGGGAGAACAGTCCCGTCTGGATATCAAAAACAAAGCAGGAAGCCAGCACAATCACCAGATCCACACAGAAAAGTGCCGTACCGATGGGCACGGAGGTATACTTTTTCAGAATCATGGCAATGATGTCCGTTCCGCCGCCGGAGGCCCCGATATTAAACAGGATGGCTGCACTCAGCGCCGGCAGGAAGATCGCAAAGAGCAGCTCCAGCACCGGCTGCTGGGTCAGAGGCGCCGTCAGCGGGCACCATTTTTCCAGCGCCGACAGTCCCACAGAGGTCAGCACGCTGACATAAACCGTCTTGATGCCAAAGCTCTTTCCCAGAAAAATGAATCCGAAGACCAGCAGCACCATATTGATAATGAAAGTGTAGGTAGCCGCCGAGTGCTTCAGCAAAGCCGCCAGCACCACCGCCACACCGGTAACCCCGCCGAAAGAAAAGTTATTGGGGAATTTGAAAAAATGCACCCCCACCACCAGCAGCAGCGTGGCCAGTGTGATCAGCAGATACTCCAGAATCCCCTTTTTCCAGCTTTCCATCTGCATCCAGCGCTGCCTTTTCTGCGCTTTTCTCTGTTTCTCCCTTGTCTCCATCTCCGTCATTGTACCGAAGCCTCCTCCTCAATTTCCGGCAAAAACGCCTGATATATTTCCACCTGATCGTAGATACATGCCCAGGAGCCGCTGGACCCCGCCGTCACGCACAGATATTCCCGTCCGTCTCGATCCGTGGCCAGGCTCGCCGCACAGCTGCCCGACTGATTCACAAATCCCGTTTTGGCACAGAGCACCTCGCCATGGGTATCCTTGTCCTCAATACGCCGCAGGAACCAGTTGGAAATCAATAGCCCCTCCGGGTGCTGGGCTGTGGAAGAGGTGGTGTAGGTGTGGGCAGACAGCACCTGCCTGCACAGCGCATTGTCAGAGGCCGCTTTCAGGATCATCGCCATATCATATACTGTGCAGTAATGCTCCGCATCATACAGCCCCACACAGTTGGTGAAATGGGCGCTGTCCGACAGGCCCAGCTGCTCCAGCTTCTGATTCATCAGCTCCACAAAAGCCTCATGGGAACCCGCCACATACTCTGCCAGCCCCACCGCCGCATCTGCGCCGGAAGGCAGGATGGTGCCGTAAAGCAGATCCTCCACGGTAACCACCTCTCCCACATCAAAGCCCACATTACTGCAGTCGTGCTGAAAGCTGTAGTCCGTGATCTCCCGGGTGATGGTAAAGGTATCCTGCAGATCCGTCACATGCTCCGCTGCCACCAGCAGGGTCAGAATCTTGGTCATAGAGGCCGGACTGATCTGCGCATAGGGATCCCGCTGGGCGATAATCTCTTGGGACTCCACATCGATCAGGATCCCGCTGGTGCTGTACACGCCTCTGCCCGCCTCCGGAAAGCCCACCGTGCGCTCCGTGCTCTGGGGCAGGAATCCAAAGCGCTCCTCCTCCGGGGGCTCCTCCTGCCCGCCGTCAGCGGCTGTTGGCTCCGGCGGCTGCCCCGTCTCCCCATCTGTCCGTCCGTTTTCCGCTGCAGCCCGGTTTACTGCCGTCCCTTTCCGGCTGCGGGTCTCCTGTTCGCTCTCCTGAATCCTTTCCTGACTCTCCCCATTTGCCGGCTCATTTCCGCCATCCTCCGGGGAGCCTGTCAGCTTCACGATTCCCCATATAAGCAGCGCCAGCACAGCCAGCGCTGCTGCCGCTGCCGGTGCCCACCGGCGGATCAGCTCCTGCTGCCTCTTTTTCCGGCGCATAACGGCCATACGCTCCCTGCGCCTCTGCAGCCGCTGCTGCTCCATGGCGTCCAGCTCCTCCTGGGACGCCTCGTATTCTGTCTCTTTTATCTCCTCCTGATCTCTCAAGGTTTCCTCCTGTTTACCGCCGGGTAATCCACTCCCGGCTCCATCTCCTGCCAGTTACCGCTTCCCCGTCTGCGTCCGCTCCAGCAGCCGGCAGCACAGCTCCGCTTCCTCTCTCTCTATGGCCTCATGGGAATAGACGGCCTGTCTGACCACCCCGAAATACCGCTCCCATTCCTCCCCGGAGATCTGGGGATACTGCCGCTTCAGCGCTTTCATGTACTCCGCATCGGACCGCAGAAAAACGGCGTTTGCCTGTTTTCGCCGCAGCTGCCTGTACAGTCTCCTGTTAATGGTTTGCACCGCTCTCCGGCGGCTGCCCTCTGCAATCTCAATCCTGGTCTTCTCCCACCGGCTTTTCCTGTGCCGGATCAGTCCTTTCACCAGAAGATATCCCGTGCCTGCTGCCAGCAGGCTGCCCAGGATACCGCCGAGCACATGGCTTACCCGCAGCGAACCGTTCTGTCCGAAGACAGCCCAGCCCCCTTCTCCGGCAAATCCCCAGCCCTCCCGCCGAGGTATCCTGTCGCTGCCTAAAAGATCGGCGCCCTGTGTGCTGTCTCCTCCGGTAAGCGCATCGTTTCCGGGCACATCCGCTTCCCCGGAGGCAGGCTCCTCTATCTGTTCTGCTTCCTCCTCCGGCAGGGGCTGAGACGGTTCCGGGGCTTTTGCTGTTTCCGCCTCCGATGGCTCCGCCGCAGAGTTCTGCTCCGTCTGCTGGGCAGAGCTCTGCGGCTGCGTTTCTGCCGTCAGAACCGCTTCTCCGTACCCCGGCGTCATTTCCACCGGCACCCAGCCCCGGTCATCCAGCCAGATCTCCGCCCAGGCATGAGCCGCCTCGTCCTTTACACTGGCCACATAGCTGCCGCCTTCCCCCGTAAACTGCTCCTGCCGCACCACATAGCCGGAGACATACCGGGCCGGTACCCCAAGCTGCCGCAGAAGCAGGACCCCTGCTGAGGCAAAGTGCGCACAATACCCTTCTTTTCCCTCTTCCAGAAAATATGCCACCGGGTCCATGTCCCCGGGCAAATCATCGGGAGCCAGGTTGTAATCCGCATGCTCCCCCAGCTGTTTTGCCACCAGGCCGCCCAGAGAAAGCCTGGCGGCGTTCCGCTCCCCAGCTTCCTCTGATGCCAGCTGTGCCAACGCATCCTGACAGTTCCGGCCCTGTTCCATACTTTTGACCATATCGGTCACTGCCGTCAGTTCCTCCGGCACTTCCAGGTAGTGCTGCAAAACATATTCATTATACCATGCACAGAGACTCTTTGCATCCCCGTCTTCCCATTCTTCCGTATTTGGGGTCAGGCGGTAGGCGCTCCAGCCGGTAAAGTGGAAGCTTTTCAGCCCGCTGCGCTTCTCCACCGTATAGTCCCCCTCCAGCCGGTACTGCTCTTCTGCGGTTTGGGGATCCACCCCATAGGGCAGATACACATAGCTGCTGCGAAGCCCCGTGTACTCCAGCCCATACTGCACCCTTTCTCCGAAGCCGCAGGCACTGCTTAATCCGGCCAATAGCTCCGCCGCTTTCCGGCTGCTGATCCCATGCTGCAGGCAGTTCCACACAAACGTCCCCGTGCCTGCTTTCCAGCTGCCCTGCTCATAGTCTGTGCCATAATATCCTCTGAGATACAGGTTACCGGCGGGAATGGCGCTTGCCGTCACCCTTATGACTTCTTTCTGCTGATATACAGGGCTGTGATTATCCACATATCCCTCTCTGCGTAAAAGCTGCTGCCAGTCAAATTCCCGGATCTCCTGCTCCATACGGTGCTGAAAGGCCAGCAGCCGGTCATGTACCAGATTCACCCGGGACGCAGGCTCCGCCAGCAGCCGCCCTGTCAGCGGCAGCAGCAGTGCCAGCAGCGCCGCCAGGAGCAACGCCGGTACCGCCCGAAACTCCCGGTGACAGTCCAGATGCAGACAGAGGGTTCCCGCCCCAAACATGCAGGCCAGGCCGCACCAGCCGGGCGTCAGGCCCACGATCATCTCCGCCGCCAGCACCCCGGCCGGAAGCAGCAGCATCACGGAGCGCTTTCTCAGCAGGGCGGACAGGGTCTGCACCCAGACCGTTCCCAGCAGAATGGCCATCCGCCATACCAAAGCCTCCTCCTCTGCCGCCTCCGCCGGAAGCTGCGGCGATAACCGGAAATAAGCTCTCCATTTTACCAGGTACTGCTGTGCAATACCGGAAATTCCCCGGGCCACTTCTTCTTCCCGTCCCCGGCAATACCACAGGCATCCCAGCGTGATGCCGAAAAGCAGGAGCAGGCTTCCCGCCCAGCGCAGCTTCGTTTTCCCGACAGCTGACAGAAGCTCGTTCCAGACCAGAATCACCATGACCGCCAGGGCAATCACCCAAAAAAAGCTCTGCCCGCTCTCTCCCAGTTCCAGAATAAAATGATCCCGGGCCATCCGAAGGGCAGCATAAATCAGCAGCAGACTCAGCGCTGCCGCATATCCAATATACAGTATCCGAAGCCTTCCTGACAACTGTTTTCTCTGTACTTTTCCCTGCTTCTGACATGGCTGCCAGCTGATTCCTGCCCCCTTGCCCAGCATGCTTCCCCTTCACTTTCCGATATTCTACAGCTGCAGTTCCAGCTCTCCCAATGACTTCTCCAGCGCCGATGCCTGAATCTGCCGGGTCTCCCGGGCATCCACCTCGACACTGGGGCCGCTCCCCACCCGGATATCATGCAGATAGGGCTCCCCGCTGTATTTTTCCTGATAACGGGCCCGGATATTCACCGCCGCTTCGCCTCTTCCGTCCTGCAGCAGCTCCAGCATGCCCTGATAATAGCTCTCCTCGTCATCCACCCGGATGCGCACCACATCCTGCCGCCGACTGCTCACCCAAG
>JAGANP010000210.1 GCA_017624175.1 Lachnospiraceae bacterium
ACATTGGTATAAACCGAGAAGAGGAACGGATTCTTTAAATCCGGTTTGGCAAAATTATCCGTTGCCGGTGCATAATCATACAGCGGCACCGGGTTCACCACCCCTAAATTATCACCGCCTGACGTGGTCAGCATCTCTGTTGTGGACGGGTCGTTGCTCTCATTTGCATGCGTCGCAAACCCCAGATCAGTAAACATACTGCTGATGACCAATGCGGAAGCCATGGTCACTACCACAAACTTGCTTACCTTTTCTTTCAATCCCAATACTTTCATCGCTTAAATCCTCTCATGAAATAAGGTTTACAGGTTCCGATTTCTGCGTTTTTACCCCTCTTCCGCTAATTTTAAATCTGTCAACTGGTAAAACAGCATAAATTTTGGTTCTAAATACTAAATTATTATTTAATTTATACCATAAGGTTCCTCCGCTGTCAAGACCCCATTAATCAAAACCCGCCTGGAAGTCCCCGCTGAACCATAGCAGGTGGAAAGGGATACAATGTTGGGACGTCCTGTCAGATCCACATCAAAGACATAATTGGAATTTTCCACCGCCCACCGGGTATATCGGTCATAGTTTTCATCCGATGTGAAAACCATATATCGGTTGCTGTCCGATTTCGTCATATAGTAGGAGAAAATCTCATAGGTATATACCGTGTCTTCCGTATAAATATAGAAACGGGGATTGGCATCCAGCAGCGTGGGGTCATCCACCAGCTCTTTAAAAGTACCGAACATACTTCCGTCCCGCATATTGTGTCCGAACACAAATGTATTTCTGTCGCTCCAGTCGGCCGAGGCACCGCAATCCATGAAAATACTGCCGGAATTGCTCTTCTCATCCTCAAAGGAGTGCTTCAGGTAATAGTCGTTATCCTCCCCCTGTACCACCGGATAGCTGATCTCCAGTGCCGGGAAATAGAACCATCCCCGAAAATCACTGTTAATCCCCTTCAGATAATCCATGTCTATCGCCAGCGGCGGATACTGCGGCGGCGGGATCTCCACCACCTGGCCGTTCTCATCAATTTCCGTTGTAACAGAAGAGGGCAGCTCCAATCCTCCCACAATCACAGACTCCAACAGGCGCTGGTGTTCTTCTTCTGCCCGCCTGTCTGAGATCTTGGAGGCCACCAGCCGGTAGCCGGTAAACAACACCGCCCCCGACAGGATCAGAATCCCTGCGGCGTACTGTATTTTTTTCAGATTTTCCTTTTTCAAGGGAATCCCCTCCAATCTGTTTTTCTATATAAAGTATAGCATATTTCTCCAAATCTGTCATCTTTTATTTGCTATCGCTAAGTATCTTTGTTATAATTGTCCATATAATTTATTGCAATGGCCAGCGGAATATGACTAACCTGGCAGAGGGGAGATTTCCATATGTTACCCATCCATTTTGTTTCAGCCCTTTTTATCGCTCTGATGTATTTTTTTATCTATCAGATGGACAAAAAACCAAAGTATGACCCTTTGAAGGTGCTTTTGATCCTGTTTGCGGCGGCTTTCCTGCTGCGCTGCATCTTTGCCGGGAGCTCCGAGGGCTTTGCCTCCGACACAGCCTGCTTTGCCAGCTGGGCTAATCTGGCGTTTGAGGGAGGAATCAAGAATTTCTATGCCTCCGGCGTGTTTGCGGATTATCCTCCTGGTTTCGTCTATATATTATATGTAATCGGAGCGATTTTTTCTCTCTTTAAGATTCCCTATCTGTCGGCGCCCTGCCTGCTGCTGTTAAAGCTGCCCGCCATCCTGTGCGACATGGCTACCGCCCTGCTGTTCTATAAGATTGCCTCCAAAAGACTTCCCTCCCAGCAGGTCATCATGCTGGTGGGACTGTATCTGCTGAACCCGGCCATCATCCTGAACTCCTCCATCTGGGGACAGGTGGATTCCGTATTCACGCTGACGGTGCTGCTGATGTGCTGGTTCCTTACGGAAAACAGGATGACCCCCGCATATATCGTATTCGGTATCGGCGTACTGTTAAAGCCCCAGACCCTGGTGTTTACGCCGGTGTTGATCTACGGTATCATTGACCGGGTGATCCTGTACGATTTCAGTTGGCGGAACTTTTTCCACAACCTGTTTTCCGGCCTGACTGTCATCTGCTTCATGCTCCTGGCCTGCATGCCCTTCGGACTGGACCTGGTGCTGCTGCAGTACGCTTCCACCCTGGGCTCCTACCCCTATGTGGCGGTCAATGCTTTCAACCTCTGGGGCCTTTTCGGGCTGAACTGGGTTCCCCAGGAGACCCGGCTGCTGTTTTTCAGCTTCGAGACCTGGGGCACGATTATCATTATTCTGATCGTACTGCTCTCCGCCCTGTTTTTCTTCCGGGCCCAGAACCGGGAAAGCCGCTATTTTTCCACTGCCGGCTTTCTGATTATCTCCATGTTCCTGTTCTCCGTCCGTATGCATGAGCGCTATCTGTATCCGGCTCTGGCGCTGATCCTGTTTTCCTATGCCGTGCGGCCTTTGAAAGAGTTCCTGGAGTGTTATCTGGTGTTTACCATTGTCCACCTGTATAATACGGCGTACATCCTGTATTTTTATGATCCGCAGAATTATAGCGCCAAAGCGCCGTTGATCCTGACGGTGTCCGCCTGTATGGTGGTCTGCGGCATCTCTTATTATTATACGCTGTTCCGCTATGATATCCGACAGGTATCCGATACGGAATCCACCTTTACCTATCTGGTTGCTTTCAAGTTCCGTAAGCGCAAAAAGAAAGCACCGGCGGTTCATTTTTCCTATGCTCCCGCCTCCAGCGAGGACAGACTTCCGTTTCTGCGGCAGGATGCCCTCATCCTGTTTGCCGTTATGGCCCTGTACAGTATTTTGGCCTTTACCGACCTGGGCAGCCTGAAAGCGCCCCAGTCGGAAGCCCTGCTGGAGCAGGGGGGCACGGTGACGCTGTACACCGGCGGGGATCAGACTGCCGCCTATCTGTACTGGTATCTGGGATACTATGAAAACAGAGTTTTCACCCTGGAATATAAAACGGCCGAGACCGACGCCTGGCAGCCCGTAGGGGATACCGGGCAGATCACCATGAGCAGTGTTTTTGCCTGGTCCCGGGTCAGCCTGCCGGAGAACTGCCATTATCTGCGTCTGACCTGCATTTCCGACAGGGCTTCCGTGATGGAACTGGCTCTGGCCGATGCGGACGGCATGCCTTTTATGCCGGAAAATGCCCCGGATTACCAGGAACTGTTTAATGAAAACGACACTTTCCCCGCAAACGGAATCAGCTTCCGCAACGGCACCTATTTTGACGAAATCTATCACGCCAGAACCGCTTACGAGTATCTGCACGGCCTGCATACTTATGAAACGACCCATCCCCCTCTGGGCAAGATCATCATGTCCGTCGGCATTGCCATCTTCGGCATGACGCCCTTTGGCTGGAGGTTCATGGGCACTCTTCTGGGCGTTCTGATGCTGCCGGTGATCTATCTGCTGGCCCGGGATATCAGTAAAAACCGCCTGCTGGCCGGTTTTGCCTGCTTCCTGTTTGCCTTTGACTTTATGCATTTTACACAGACCCGGCTGGCTACCATTGACGTATTTGTGACATTCTTCATCCTGCTGATGTATTATTTCATGTACCGTTACAGCCGGATGAGCTTCTACGATACGCCGCTGAAAAGAACCTTTATCCCCCTGGGCGCCTGCGGTATTGCCATGGGGCTGGGCGTGGCCAGCAAGTGGACCGGCGTGTATGCAGGCATCGGTCTGGCAGTGATCTTCTTTATGACCCTGTACCGGCGCTACCGGGAGTACCGATATGCGGTGCAGGATCCCTCCGGCAGCACAAACGGCATCCTGCATACCCGGATTATGGCCGGATTCCGGAGCAATACGATCAAAACCCTGGCTTTCTGCGTTGTGTTCTTCGTACTGGTTCCGGGACTGATCTATCTGCTGTCCTATATCCCCTTTGTCAGTGGGGAGTCCGGGCTGTGGAATAAAATGCTTGCCAACCAGGAGCTGATGTTTCACTACCACGCCACGCTGAACGCCACTCACCCCTACTCCTCCCACTGGTATGAATGGCCTACGATGATCCGGCCGATCTTCTACTATTCCGGCATCATCGGCGATAGCGCAGAAAACATCCGGCAGGGAATCAGTGCTTTCGGCAATCCGTTGGTATGGTGGGTGGGCATTCCTGCCTTTGTATACATGATCTATCTTGTCTTTAAGAAAAAAGACCGGAAAGCGCTGTTTTTGTGTATTGCCTATCTGGCACAGTACCTGCCCTGGGTGTTTGTCAGCAGATGTACTTTCATCTACCACTACTTCCCCAGCGTTCCTTTCGTGGTGCTGATGCTGATGTATGCCGCTCTGCAGCTGAAAGAGATGCTGCCGGAGAAAAAATATTATATTGCGCTGGGCATTTATGCCGCCTGCGCCTTTGGCCTGTTCTGCATGTTCTATCCGGTGTTGTCCGGGCATACCGTGTCCGTCGGATACGTGGACACCTTCCTGCGCTGGATGAAGAGCTGGGTGCTGGTGTACGGTTAAAGCCCACCTATAAAAAGGAGCCGGTGCCAAATAGATGAATCGTCTATGGAGCACCGGCTCCCTTTTTATGCCCTGCAACAGAAAATCAAGAGCTTCCTGCGTTTATTTGGCATTTTCTACTGTCTGGCAATCTTTTGCCGAATTTAATACGAATGCCCGCACCCTTTTCCCCTTTTAATCTTCCTTGCCGTATTCTGATGATACAAGGAGGAACCGGTTATGAACATTACAAAATCCATCCGAAAATTTGAACGGGCATTTGATGAAAAAGCGGCACGATTTCTCTGGAAGCATCCGCTTCTTGGATTCCTTTCCATTTTTGTCGCAATGCCCATATTGGTTTTAATTTGTGTATGCATCAGTACAATGCTCATTGCATTCCCGATAGCGTGGTTGTTTGGTTACTTGTAATCTTTACCTGATTTTAAGGCCGATCTTAAATACCTAACACTACTTTTAGGGAAAAAGGGTTATCCTGTGTTCAGCATTGAGAAAAGGAGGAAAGATTTATGCAAATCATAGTCGCAATTATCGGCATATGCGCAGCGTCAATGCTGCTGTGGTATGTCTACATCTTAATGAAAGGAGATGATCAGGTATGACATCTGTTATACAGTATGTTTTGTATCTTGCCATTCTGGTAATACTGGCTGTACCGCTCGGAGCTTACATAAAAAGAGTAATGTTTGGCGAAAAAACATTTTTATCCAAAGTGCTCACTCCGTGCGAGAACCTGGTTTACAAGGTGATGAGAGTTGATAAGGAGGAACAGATGAACTGGAAGAAATATGCAGTCAGCGTACTGATTTTTTCAGGTATCGGGCTGGTATTTCTGTTCCTGCTGCAAATTCTGCAGGGCGTTCTTCCCGGCAACCCGCAGGGGCTTTCCGGGGTAAAATGGGATTTGGCTTTCAATACTTCCTCCAGTTTTGTCACCAATACCAACTGGCAGGCCTATTCCGGCGAATCCACGTTGAGTTATCTGACTCAGGCTCTGGGCCTTACGGTTCAAAACTTTGTTTCCGCCGCAACCGGAATTGCAGTCCTGTTTGCTCTGATCCGCGGCTTTATCCAAGTGAAATCTACCGGCCTGGGAAGCTTTTGGGTGGATATGACCCGAATTATCATCCACAGTCTGATTCCGCTGAACCTGGTCATTTCCCTGCTGCTGGTAGGCGGCGGCGTAATTCAGAATCTGAAAGGTGCGGAAACGGTATTGCTGGCGGAGCCTGTCGCCGTCAGTGCGGAAGGGGAAATATTGGAAGACGCAGTGATTGACGTGGAGGCAGGAACGGTTACAGCAGACGGCGTCCTTGTTCCCGACGCAGAAATCGTAACGGAACAGTTCGTCCCTATGGGGCCTGCAGCGAGCCAGATTGCCATCAAGCAATCGGGTACCAACGGCGGCGGATTTAATGGCGTTAATTCGGCGCACCCGCTGGAGAATCCCAACGCCTTTACAAACCTTATTGAGATGATTTCCATTTTGTTAATCCCGGCAGCACTATGCTTCACTTTTGGCCTGGCGGTAAAAAATAAAAAGCAGGGAATTGCCATATTTGCAGCGATGTTTATTTGCCTG
>JAGANP010000211.1 GCA_017624175.1 Lachnospiraceae bacterium
ACGGGTGGTTGCGCAGCTGTTTAAAATATGATAATATATTCCTGCTTGATATATCAATACAGAAAGAGGGGCGGGATTATGGGATTTTTGGATAATTTACTTCGCAGGGAAGTTCGTAAGGTCATCAGCAATGCTGTGGATACGGTGGTGGATGATACCCTGAAAAATGCATTTGGCAAGGATGAGGGCAATTCCGGTACCGGAAACGGTGCTGCATCGGTTGGAAACAGCGCTGCACATTATGATACTGCCAATGTCAGAAAGGAGAACCGGAAAGCTACAGGTTCGGACGGAAACAGCGGCGAGAGCCTGCTGGGCAAGCGGATCGAGGAGATTGCCGCCAGGGAATGGCCGGAGTATGAACTGCGCAAGCAGATACCCAGCAGTCAGGTGGAGGCGCCTGAGGGAGCGGAACCTTTCTTTGAGTATGGCCTCTATCGGGACGGTAAGCTGGTGGCAGTGATTAAGTTTCTGGGGGACAACAATGCATACTGCCGTAAGAGCGTACGTCTGGCACGGCAGGCATGTAAAGAGCATCAGGTTGCTTATCTGCACTTTATGTCTTACATGATGAATTGTCCTGATTACATCGCAGAACGGCTGAGGAAAGAGATTCGATAGGCGTCAGCCAATTAACAGGAATGATTTCTCCATCAGGGGGATCAGATACATAGGGAGAGGGAATACAGTACAGGCTGTGTCTGCGGCGGGCGAAGCCTGCTCCGTTAGAGCGCTTTGCAGACAGCGGGGGCGGGTTCAGTCCAGTGTGAATAAGCATGGCTTATTCTTTCAAAGCTTTTCCCTCTCTTTTTTAGAAAGCGGATAAAGGATATGGAACCGACCATAATGGAGTTGGCCGCCACTTGGGAGAGTTGGCAGGCTTTTTTAGCATATAAAAAAGAAAAGCAACATATGGGACAGCGGGAGGAGCAGGAGCTACAGGCGTTCATAGATCGGGCGGGCTATCAGGCACAATGCCGGGCCTGTGAGGAGGGGCGCTTTCCCAGCCAGCTGCCGGTGAAACGGACGATTAACAAGGAGGGGAGCCGTAAAAAGCGGGTGGTATATTCGTTCGCCGGAGATGAGGGGCTTTTTCTGAAATTTGTGGCGTATCAGCTGGCACGGTATGATGGTCTTTTTTCCGACAGCTGTTATGCTTTCCGCAGGAATGTGGGGGTAAAAGAAGCTATGGGCCGTCTGCGGAGGGATCCCCGGGTGGAGAAGAGTTGGTGTCTGAAAGTGGACATCAGCAATTATTTTAATTCCATTGATGTGGGGCTGCTGCTGCCCAAATTGGAATTCCTGCTGGAAAAGGACCCGCAGGTGTATACCTTGCTGCGGCGCATGCTGGAAGAGGAGCGGGTGCTGGAGGAGGGAGAAGAGATCCGGGAGCGTCACGGCGTCATGGCGGGCACGCCGGTATCCCCTTTTCTGGCCAATCTGTATCTGGCGGAGACGGATGAATTTTTTAACCGGAGAGGAATATTGTATCTACGGTATTCTGATGATATCCTGCTTTTTGCCGGGAGCCGGGAAGAGCTGGAGCAGATTCGGGATATGCTTTACGGGCGTCTGGAGGCTATGGGGCTTGCTGTCAATCCCGACAAGGTGACAGTCACCGGCCCCGGGGAAACCTTTGAGTTCCTGGGTTTTGGCTATCAGGGAGGAGAGATAGACCTGTCTGCCAATACCCTGCGCAAGGCCAAGGCACGGATTCGGAGAAAGAGTGAGGCACTTCGGCGTTGGCAGCGCCGGAAAGGGCTGGCGCCGGAAAAGGCGGCGGTGGGTCTGATCCGGGCTATGAACCGGAAATTTTACGGCTATGGGGATCCGGTGACGGAGGAGGAACCGGAGGAGGATGCTTTCACCTGGAGCCGCTGGTTTTTCCCGCTGCTGACTACGGACCGGGGGCTGAAAGAGATAGATGCCTATCTGCAGGAATATATTCGCTATACCGTGACAGGGCGGCACTATAAGGGGAATTACCGGATCTCCTATCAGCAGCTGGTACAGTGGGGCTATGTGAGCCTGGTGCATGAATATTATCGGCACCGCAGCAGAAGATAAGGACTTAGACGGAAATTTATGGCCGGTAATGGATAGACTTTGAAGGGAAGATGTGATATACTCAAATAATCAAAACAGTCCAGGAGGATGAGACATATGGAATTTTTAGAAAGAAAGCGCTGGCTGTTTCTGGGGCTGCCTTTTACGTTTACGAAATATATCATCAAGGAAGATATGATTACCATTGATACCGGATTGCTGAAAACGGTGGAGAATGATTGCTATATGTATAAAGTACAGGATGTGCAGCTGACAGCTACCCTGGCGGAGAAGCTGTTCCGTCTGGGCACAGTGACCTGTTTTACCGGAGATACCACACATCCGAAGCTGGAGCTGGTACACATTAAGAATGCCCGGGCGGTAAAGGACTTTATTCTGGAAATGTCCGAGGCTGCCAGATTGAAGCGCCGAACGGTAAATATGCTGGATATCGGTTCCGACGATGTGGATGATATTGCGGATGAGCAGTAGATCATAGAGAGACGGATAAGAAGCGGGATGCTCGGCTGCGAACGTTCTGCTTCTTTTTGCAGGCAGGGAGGAGGAGAAGACCGGCCATGGCGGCCGGACGTCATTCCTCCTCCGGCTTTGTCAGCAGCTTTTCAAACAGCAGCCCGGCTCCGAACCAATAAGGGGCATAGTCCAGGCGGATCACTCTGCTGATGTTCCATTTGGAACGTCCGTAGTCCCAGGGACAGAGAGATCTGCGGTTTAACAGCTTGCCGCTGATATATTCCACGGAGAAGATCATGGACATATAAGTCAGTCCCCTGAACAGCAGGGGCTTTTTTTTCAGCATGCGGAATAAGGGGGCAAAAAGGGCGGCGCTGCCGTAGATGGGAAACATCCAGACGGAGGTATTGCCCTGCAGGGAAAACTGTCTGCGGCGGATTTTG
Source organism: Lachnospiraceae bacterium (assembly GCA_017624175.1). GTDB lineage: Bacteria > Bacillota > Clostridia > Lachnospirales > Lachnospiraceae > Acetatifactor. The sequence goes on from JAGANP010000211.1 coordinate 2,964, forward strand.
TCCGCAGCGGTGAACAGGATTTCCATACACCAGCCCAGGACGCCGCAGTGGATAAAGTTGGTTAAAAATTTGTGCATGATAAATACCGATCCTTTCTGGAAATCACCGATGGTTTCCATTACCCGTAAATAGTATGGCCAACCGGACGCTTGAATATGCCTGTCCGGATGATGACAAAAGAATAAATAAAAGAAAGGAACCTGGCGCAAAACATGAAATATCAGGAAGCTTTGGAATATATGGATTCTTTAAAAAATTACGGCATTGTGCCGGGACTGGATTCTGTTCGGGAGCTGTGCCGCCGTCTGGGAGATCCCCAGGAGCAGCTGGCGTTCGTACACATTGCAGGTACCAACGGCAAGGGTTCCGTGCTGGCCTATGTGTCCAC
>JAGANP010000212.1 GCA_017624175.1 Lachnospiraceae bacterium
ACCTTTAGCTCTAAAGCAGGTTCTACTACCGGTGTCTGGAAAGAATCGGACAGCTTCATCTCTTTTCGTTCCGGCTGCTCTGCCGTGCCGTTATAGAAGACCACAAAGTACGGCGTAGGCAGCCTGACAAGTCGTGAGGAATACAGACTTCTTTGGGTTACCATGCCCTGATACTCTCTGGCCAGATCATTTTTCATGTTCATATAAATGGCATTCTCAAGCGTAACGATCTGCAATTCCTGGGGATTTTCATAATCGGTATCATTTACTGCGTTGTACAGATTCAGAAGATCCTCCGGTTTATGGAAAATCATCCGAAACAGCGTGTCCTTGTAGTTGCGGTTTTCAGCCGCAGATTTCCTGTTTTTGTTCCTGTTGCTATTCATTTGTCCTCCTTTGCAGGAGCATCCGAAAATCTCCTGCTTAAAATAATAGTGTGATTACAAAGCATAGATTTTCAGATTGACAGAATAACAAGGAGTTATCAAAAGATAATGGAAATATATGCTTTATCCGAAGTATAGCATATCAGAAAGTCTGATGCAAGAACAAAATGTCGTTACCGGCCCTGTAAGGGTTTGTAATTTAATATTTAGGGATTGTAGTAAGTGCAAAAAATTCTTGACAAATAACCGCTTCTGGTCTATAGTATAGAAGCAGAACACTCAAAGGCGAGGTTAAGACTGTGCTTATTTGTGTTCTGTTTTTATATTTCCGAAAGAATGATGTTTCAATAAAGGGAATATAATAAGAAGAATAAAGGAAATGCGTTGAAGGAGACCCTTGTCAGGGGAAGCGACAGGAAGGCTGTAAATTGGGGAAAAGCCCCGATAGTGCCACCGACTGAGAGCACAGCCAGCGGAAACTGACTCACAGGCAACACTCCGGAGCAGGCGGCCTGAACCTGGCCAAGGGGCTGAAAAGCGAGAGTAAGCTTCTGCAGGGAGCAGTAAGTAGGGCAGCACGTGGCACGGCGTTAAGTGTAAGAGAGGGCAGAAGAACAAAAGGTATCTTTTGCCAATGCGGGTGGTACCGCGGATATCGATATATCCGTCCCGGAATACAGTTACTGTATTCCGGGACGTTTTACGTTCTGGAATACGAAACACAATCTATAGAGGCCGAAATCGGCGGAATGTGAGGCAGGTATGACAGAGCAAAACAGTTACAGAGACATGAATATCGGTCAGATCAGCGAAGAACTGATCGGCCGGACCATCCGGGTGGCCGGATGGGTGGAAAATATCCGGGATCACGGCGGCGTATCCTTTGTGGATCTGCGGGATATGTACGGTGTACTCCAGGTGGTAATGCGCAATACGGAGCTGTTAAAGGGACTGAGCCGGGAAATGTGCGTCTCCATCAGCGGTCCTGTGGAAAAGCGTGACGAGGAGACCTACAATCCCCGTATTCCCACCGGCACTATTGAACTGGAGGCCCGGAGCGTGGAGGTGCTGGGCAAGGTGTATCAGCAGCTGCCCTTTGAGGTGATGACCTCAAAAGAAACCAGGGAAGAGGTGCGGCTGAAATACCGCTATTTGGATCTGCGCAATGCCAAGGTGAAAGACGCTATCGTGTTCCGCTCCCAGGTCATCAGCTTTCTGCGGCAGAAGATGACGGAACTGGGCTTTTTGGAGATCCAGACGCCGATCCTCTGTGCCTCCTCCCCTGAAGGGGCCCGGGATTATATCGTGCCCTCCCGGAAATATAAGGGAAAATTCTATGCACTACCCCAGGCACCCCAGCAGTATAAGCAGCTGCTGATGGTTTCCGGCTTTGACAAATATTTTCAGATTGCTCCCTGCTTCCGGGATGAGGATGCCAGAGCAGACAGATCTCCCGGGGAGTTTTACCAGCTGGATTTTGAGATGAGCTTTGCCACCCAGGAG
>JAGANP010000025.1 GCA_017624175.1 Lachnospiraceae bacterium
CTGCTGCCCCGCTGCCCCGTCTTCCGGCAGACGCTGTGGAATCCAACTGCTCCCCCCGACCGCTCACGTCCTCATCGGCACAGATTCCCGCCCGGATCTTCGCAGCCGTCACCGGCAGCTCCAGACTGGCCGGTTCCAGTCCCTGACCGGTCACCGTCACCTTGATGCTGCCTGCGGACGAAGCGGCCGTTTGCTCTGCCGGAACCGCCTTAGCGGCCACAACAGCCAGCAGTTTTCCGTTAAACAGCTTCCGCACAGAGCCTTTATAAGCATCATAATCGGTACTGTCCCCGTTATCCATCCCCAGCAGTCTGCCCTCTCCCTCCAGAGACAGCTCCACATAATTCATCGCATTTTCCACCGGATAACCGTGTTCATCCACCACACCAATGGTGATAAAACACAGATCCTCCCCATTTCCGGAGAGCTCCTCCCGGTCTGCCGTCAGGGTCAGAGCCCTGCCCTCCCCAAAGGAATGTCTGGACTCTCTGGCAATCTCTCTGCCTTTTTTGTCATATGCCACCGCCAGGATTTCCCCCGGTTCATAGGGCACCTGCCAGTCTCCCTGGAGCTTTCTGCCCCGTTCATGGTCGATATGCTGCCTGCCCTGGGAGCGTCCGTTGACAAAAAGCTCCACGCTCTCCCCGTTGGTGCAGGCACGCACGTCAATAAGCTGACCCGGATTCCAGTCCCAGTAGGGATAGAGGTGTACCATGGGATGCTCCTGGGCCGAAGTCCACTCCGCCTGAAACAGATAATAGGCATCCTTGGGAAAACCGGCTGTGTCAATATAGCCAAAATAGGAATTCTTCGTATGATAGGGCGTGGGCTCCCCGATATAGTCAAAGCCCGTCCACAAAAACTGCCCGAAAGTGAAATCCGCATCCCTGTCATCGGCAATGCAGGCCTCTACGCTGCGTGCTCCCCAGCTGGTGCTGGAATTGCCCAGGGCCGAGCACTGTTCATCTTCGTCCGCCAACACCGACTGCTGTAACGGGAACCGGTATACTCCCCGGCTCTGCACCACCGAAGCGGTCTCGCTGCCGTAGATGATCCAGTCCGGGTGCTCCTGATGATGCCGGGCATAATATTTTTCCCCATAATTATATCCGGCTACTTTGACAATATCTGCGCAGTTCTGGGCCCCCTCCCAGGGCATAAAATTGGAACCGATGGTGATCCGTGCATTCTCCTTAGGATCATGGGCCCGCACATACCCCATCAGCCTGCGGGTGATTTCCTCCCCATGGGCATCCGCATGGGTATCGTAGATTTCATTGCCGATGGACTACAAAAACAGACTGGGATGGTTCCTGTCCCTGCGGATCCAGGAGCGCACATCCCGCTGGGCCCATTCCTTGAAAAATCTGGCATAGTCATAGGGCGTCTTGCTCCGCTCCCACATATCAAAAGCCTCGGAAAGCACCAGGATGCCCATCTCGTCCGCCAGCTCCATCACTTCCTGGGCCGGCATATTGTGGCTGGTCCGCAGCGCATTGACGCCCATCTCTTTCAGGATCCGGAATTTTCGAGCCATGGCCTCCTTGTGGAAAGCTGCGCCGAGACAACCCAGATCATGGTGCTCACAGACGCCGTGCACCTTCACATATTTGCCGTTCAGGTAAAAACCCCGGTCCGGGGTAAACTCCATGCGGCGCAGGCCGATGGTAATCCGCTGGGAATCCATGACCTCCGGGCCGCTCTGATCTGCTGCTTGCTGCCTCGTGCCCGCACAGGCGCTGTCCGTCAATTCCACAAGCAGCTGATAACATACGGGATTGTCCAGATCCCATTCCTCCAGACCGCTCAATACGGCGTTCAGAGTAAAACATGTCTGCCCATCCTCCCGGACCGACAGGCTTCCCAGTCCCAGCTCCCGGACCGGCTTTCCCTGTCGCCACAGGCTGTACCGGCAACAGATGTTTTCATTGACAGCTCCGGCACACTCCGTCTCTGCCTCCAACAGATAATCTCCCGTTTCCTGCTGCCAGACCGTATGTACATAGGTGCCGTCCAAAGGCAGATATACCGCAGGGCATACTTTCAGCCAGACATTCCGATAAATGCCCGCTCCGGAATACCAACGGCTGTTGGGGCTCTGGTGACGCACCTGCATCAGCAGCTCATTCTCACCCGGACACAGATATTCCGTGATGTCGTAATCAAAGGCGGAATAAGCGTATTTCCAATCCCCTGCTTTCTCGCCGTTGACGTAAAAGGTACTGTCCATATAAACGCCATCAAAACGGAGAATTACCCGCTGACCGGGAAGTATAGGCAGTTCGCCGGGCACTGCCATACGCTGCGCTGCCGCATCGGCCTGTCCCCTGTGGCAGACGACCACACATTTCCGGTACCAGCCGGTACTGTTCTCATACAGATTACGGGTATTGTAGATCAGCCAGTCATGGGGCAGATCCACCGGTTGGAATTCCGCCTCCCGTCCCCGTATCTGCTCCGGTTCCGTCCCCAGCTCCGTCTTCAGGAAGCTCCAATGATCATTAAATAACCGCATTTGCTCCATCCCTGTTTTCCTCCTCTTCCCCTGCTGCCTCCACCCGGGCCTCAGTGCCCGGGATTCATCCTGTTGTTTTATAAAAGGCTGCCGCCTGATTCCTCAAACGGCAGCCCTGTTTTCACTGCTTTTTACTGCTCTGTATCTGCTTTTCCGTCAGGCAAGCTTTACCGTAAAGGTGATGCTTTCCTGACCGGTCAGTGCCCTGGTGCGGGCATCGGGCTGGCCCAGCCCCACGCTGA
>JAGANP010000213.1 GCA_017624175.1 Lachnospiraceae bacterium
CCGATGCGCAGAACAATCCTGCTCTGATGTCTCCGGAGACTTCTTACATAGCGGAAGAAGTAATATCCAATATAGACGTGGACGATTTCTCGAATTGTGCAGTTACGGATCAGTATATTTACTACATACAGGCCGGGAGCGACGGCGGAAGCATTCTCTGGCGACAGGAGCTTGCAGAGGATGCGGAAGCCGTGCCTTTCTGTACATTTTCGGAAAATGAATTATTACAGGCTTTTACCGTAACAGATGCCGGTAATGTGATTGCAGCGGTAAAGAACAGGGAACAGGGCAATACGGAACTGCGAAAGCTGGACAGAAAAGGGGAAGTGTTCTGGGAAAGTGAATTTCCGGAGCAGCAGGAGGAGCTTATTATTTTTCACCTTCTTGTGGGAAATGATGGCAGGATTTATGCTTCATCCCGACAGAAATTATTTTTCTGGAATGCTTCGGGAGAACTGGAAAGATGCCTGAACGTTAGTGGGGAAATGATTCAGCAGTTGACCGATGCCGGTGAGGGAAAGCTTTCCGTAATGCAGAACAGACAGAAAGGGCAGACCCTTACCATATATCAGGGAACGGACGGAAAGGAGTTGTTTCAGAAAGATTTCGGGGAGGACAGGCGCTGGCTTGGAGACAGTCTTTATTATGTGGAAGCGGATATACTGGTACAATATCAATGGGAAAGCGACAGCAGCAGAGCGGTTTTGAATTTTACGGACTGCGGTATTGATATTTCTTCCATCCGGTTCTTTCAGGAGCTGGGCGAGGAGGGATTCCTGATCGGCTGTGGGGAAGAAGACAATGCGGCCATTCACCTGGTTTGGCTGACTGCCCGTGAGACCCGGGAAGAGGCGGAAAAAGAAGAGCAGTCCAAGATCCAACTGGTAATTGCCACATTCAATCCGGGGAATCTGCAAGGCGGTATAGTGAATTTCAACCGGTCACATGAAAAATATGAGTTGGCTACAAAGAGCTTTGCAACAGAGCTCTCCGGCATACTTGACCAGATGGATAGTTATAATCTTTATATTACATCTGACAATCCGCCGGATATTATTGATCTATTTGGGGAGACATATTATCATACTTATGCCAGGGAAGGATATCTGCTGGATCTGACTCCCTTTATGGAGAAGAGCGAAAATATCAATAAGGATGAATTTTTACCCAGGGTTTGGGAGGACATTTCTGTAGACGGAAAGATTTATACCGTGCCGAGAACAATCAGTATAAGCGTCCTTGCCTGCCCTACAGAGCTGTTGGAGGAAAAGACCAGCTGGACCATAGAAGAATATCTGGATCTGCTGGAGCAGTATCCCAACGCCCTGTCGGGGGATGGGGCTTCGGTGGAAAGGGTAAAGGCCGATATTCTGAGGAAAGCTTTATATGAAGGGATTAATGGCTTTATTGACTGGGATACGGGACAGGTGTTTTTGGATGGAGAAGAGTTTCGTACCATATTAGAGCGCATTGCCGGGCTGGAGGTAAAGGAGATTTCCCAAAGCAGGAGGGAGCTGGCGAAAAGCGGAGAAGTGGTATTCTGGGATCTGTCCCTGCATGGAACTGACGAACTGGTGGAGGCGGAATGGCTAAGCGGGCAGGAACTGACACTGATCGGCTTCCCTGTCAGCGGCAGGCAGGAGGGAGAGAGAAGCCTTAACCTGATCAATTACAGTGATATGATGGGGATTCACAGCGCTTCAAAGGAGCCGGAGGCGGCATGGGATTACGTGGAAGAATATATAAGCGGCGCACTCCGCAGTAATGACTATGTAATCAGAACCGGAAAGGAAATTTTTGAGGAAAAAATACAGGAGGGTGTAGGTGTTGAAACGTGGACGTTGGAGGGGCATCTTCCACCGGCCACACAGGAACATGCGGATAAGGTGAGAAATGCCTTTATAGAGGGAACTTATTACTCCGCAGAGAATAAGCCCGTGCTGGATATCATTGCAGAAGAAACAGCCCCCTATTTCAGAGGGGAAAAAGCGCTGGAGGATGTGCTGGGGATCATCCAGAGCCGTGTCCGGATTTACCTGGATGAAAGAAGACCATAATTAGGAAATCACCGGTATTCCCGCATATTGATTAATGTGTAAAGCGGGAGGGCGTCTTTCGTGTAGCCGGTGCTGCAAATATGGATATCTTTCTGCTGCTGGGTCTCGCAGGCATCCTCAAATACCTGGGTAAAGGGTCTCCTGGAAGTATGACCGGAATTACTCTGCTTGGACTGGTGGCGTTTTTCTTGGGAAGTAGCTGCCCTAAGAGGCGGTATCACCGTAACCGCTTGAATTTTATAAAGCCGTTCATTTCCGTATGCGTTAATCACCCTCCTTGGATTTATGAAAAATAAAGATTTGTCTTCATAATATATATCGTCCGTTTGATAAATTTTCTGAAGCATTATGTCAGGCGAGGGTTCTGTCCTATATCTTTTCATCTGCCCGTTTCCCGTATTTGGGACGATTTATGACACAAGATCCTGTGATTTGACAAATTAATTTGTGGCATAATGCAGGAAGCTGTGATACAATATATCCGTAGCATTATGATCTGCTGACTGCCTGAGAACGGGGCAGCAGGATTGGAGACGGGCTATGGCAAAACATATGAAAAAGCATATTAAGCTGAAGGGGCATATAAAAACGTATCTGAATTTTACCATATATCTGGGGGGGCTGCTGTGTGCGGTATCGGCAGCGGTGTTTCTGATTGATTACCGGGCCGGCGGCATTGTGACCTGTTTTACCCTGTTTTACCTGGCGATCACCCTGTCCCTGTATTTTTATAATAAACCGGTGATCATGAATGAATTGATCAGCTTTGCTACGGACTATGGGCAGATACAGAAAAAGCTCCTGCGGGATCTGGAGATTCCCTATGCGCTTCTGGATGATGGCGGCAAGGTGATCTGGACGAATACAGCCTTTGAAACGGTAGTCCATCAGCCCAAGGGGTACAATAAATCGGTGACCTCCTTATTTCATACAATCACCCGGGACAGGCTGCCGGATGACAGCGGATTGGATGAAGCACAGTACGAGTTGGATTATGAGGGAAATGAATATGTAGCCCGATTTAAAAAGATATCTCTGAAAGAGATGGCAGATCACAGTGATATGATCCAGGCAGAGGGCTATAGCGGCTATCTGATCGCCATGTACCTCTTTGATGAGACGGCGCTGCATATTGCCCTCCAGGAGGTGGACGACCAGTCCCTGGCTGTGGGCATGATCTATCTGGATAATTATGATGAGGCTCTGGAGAGCGTGGAGGAGGTCAGACGGTCGCTGCTGATCGCTTTGATCGACCGAAAGGTCAATAAGTATATTTCCGCACTGGACGGCATCTCCAAAAAGCTGGAGAAAGATAAATATCTGATTATTCTGCGAAAGAAAGCCATTGCTCAGCTGCAGGAGAACCGGTTTGATCTGCTGGAGGAGGTTAAGACGGTCAATATCGGCAACGAAATGGCGGTGACGATCAGTATCGGCATCGGACTGGATGGCCTGACCTATGCGCAGAATTATGAGTTTGCCCGCAATGCCATCGACCTGGCCCTGGGCAGGGGCGGTGATCAGGCAGTGATCAAGACCCCGGAGAGCGTGACCTATTACGGGGGAAAGAGCCAGCAGGTGGAGAAAAATACCCGGGTAAAGACCCGTGTAAAGGCGCATGCCCTGCGGGAGATCATTACCACCAAGGACACGGTACTGGTAATGGGACACCGGATCCCGGATGCGGACAGCTTCGGCGCTACCGTAGGAATCTACCGCATTGCCCAGACTCTGGGGAGACGGGTGCATATTGTACTGAATGATGCGCCTGCTTCCATACAGCCTTTGGTGGATCTGTTTCGGGGAAATCCCGATTATGAAGAAGACATGATCATTGGCAGCCAGCAGGCCATTGAGATTGCTGGGGGCAATGTGGTGCTGGTAGTGGTGGATGTGAACAAGCCCTCTATTACAGAGTGCCCGGATCTGCTGAGGTTCTGCAAGTCCGTGGTGGTGCTGGATCATCACCGTGCAGGCAATGAGACCATTGAAAACGCTACCCTATCCTATGTGGAGCCCTATGCCTCCTCGGCCTGCGAGCTGGTGTCGGAGATTCTGCAGTATACCTATGACAATATCAAGATCAGGCCGGAGGAGGCGGATTGCATGTACTCCGGCATTATGATTGACACCAATAACTTTATCAGCAAGGCGGGAGTGCGTACTTTTGAGGCGGCAGCATTCCTGCGCCGCAACGGTGCGGATGTGACCAGAGTGCGGAAGCTGTTCCGGGAGGATGCCAATGAGTACAAGGCCAGGGCGGATGCTGTCAGCCAGGCCGAGATCTACAGACAGAATTTTGCAATTTCCGTATGTACCAGCGATGATCTGCCCAGTCCCACAATCGTCGGCGCACAGGCGGCGAATGAGCTTTTGAATATCAAGGGCATCAAGGCCAGCTTTGTATTGACAGATTATCAGGGCAAGATCTATATCAGCGCCCGGTCCATAGATGAAGTAAATGTGCAGCTGATTATGGAACGCATGGGCGGCGGCGGCCATATGTCCATAGCGGCCTGCCAGATGGAGGGCACGGGCATCATTGAGGCGATCGGCATTCTGAAATCCACCATCGACAATATGCTGGAGACCGGAGAGATTTAGAAGGTGCTGCCAGGTCAGATGCGGAACTTTAAACAGCATCTGAACAGGCAGCGCCCAGAGAATTTATGGACGCAGGGCGGCCAGAAATTGCTCTGCCGGGAAGGCGCTGCCAGGTCAGATGCGGAACTTTAAATAAGAAAGGGATGAATGATATGAAGATTATTTTATTACAGGATGAGAAAAAGCTGGGGAAGAAAGGTGATATCATCGAAGCCAGCGACGGATATGCAAGAAACTATATTTTGCCGAAAAAGATCGGTGTGGAGGCCACTCCTAAGAACCTGAACGATCTGAAATTACAGAAAGCCAACAGTGAAAAGCTGGCGCAGGAGCAGTTGGATGCCGCCAAAGCGCTGGCAGCACAGTTAGAGCCCCTGCAGGTGGTGGTAAAGATCAAGGCAGGCGAGGGCGGAAAAACCTTTGGCTCGGTGTCCTCCAAGGAGATTACAGCGGCGCTGAAAGAGCAGCACGGGATTGAACTGGATAAAAAGAAAGTACAGCTGGGCGAGAGCCTGAAGAGCTTTGGAAACTACGAGGTGACCGTTAAGCTGCATCCCCAGGTAACCGGGAAGTTTACAGTGAAAGTGACAGAAGCATAGGGTTAAAACAGTATGGATGAAATAGCAATTAAGAGGATCCTGCCCCACAGTGTGGAAGCGGAGCAGGCCGTGATTGGCTCCATGATTATGGACAGGGACGCCATCGTGGTTGCTTCCGAGATCATCCTGGGGGATGATTTCTATAATAAGCAATACGGGATTCTGTTTGAGACCATGGTGGAACTGAATGATAAGGGCTACCCGGTGGATCTGGTCACGCTGCAGGACAAGCTGAAAGAAAAGGATGTTCCTCCGGAGGTGAGCAGCCTGGAATTTATCCGGGATCTGTTGGGGATGGTGACCACCTCTGCCAATATTAAATATTATGCCAATATTGTGGCGGAGAAGTCCACATTGCGCAAGCTGATCAAGCTGAATGAAGAGATCGCCAATACCTGCTATGTGGGTAAGGAGAGCCTGGAATACATATTGGAGGATACGGAAAAAAGGGTTTTCCAGCTGGTGCAGAAACGGAATACGGAGGATTTTACCCCGATCCGCCAGGTGGTTATGAATGCCATGGATCGGATCGAAGCAGCCTCCCGGCAAAAGGGAGTGGTGACTGGTATTGCTACCGGATTCCTGGATCTGGATTATCGGACCGCAGGCCTGCAGCCCTCGGATCTGATCCTGATTGCAGCCCGGCCCTCCATGGGGAAAACGGCATTTGCGCTGAATATTGCTCAGTATGTGGCATTTAAGCAGAACCTGCCGGTGGCTATCTTCAGCCTGGAGATGAGTAAGGAGCAGCTGGTGAACCGTCTGTTCTCCCTGCAGTCTAATGTGGACGCCCAGAATCTGCGTACCGGCCAGCTGAATGATGAAGAGTGGGAAAAGCTGATAGAAAGCGCCGGAGTGATCGGCCGCTCCAATCTGTATATTGATGATACACCGGGTATCAGCATTGCTGAGCTGCGGACCAAATGCCGCAAGCTGAAGTTGGAGCACAATCTATCCATGATCATCATTGACTATCTGCAGCTGATGTCAGGCAGCGGAAGATCAGACTCCCGGCAGCAGGAGATTTCCGATATTTCCCGTGCATTAAAAGGAGTGGCCCGTGAACTCAGCGTGCCGGTAATTGCCCTGTCACAGCTGAGCCGTGCAGTGGAACAGCGGCCGGATCACCGCCCGATGATGTCGGATCTGCGAGAATCGGGAGCCATCGAGCAGGATGCCGATGTGGTAATGTTCATCTACCGGGATGATTATTATAACCATGACACGGATAAAAAGGATATTGCAGAGATCATTATTGCCAAGCAGAGAAACGGCCCGATCGGCACCGTGGAGCTGGCTTGGCTGCCCAGGTACACGAAATTTGCCAACCTGGAGAAATAACCGGATAACGCCTACAAAAGAGAACGGATGGGAAAGTCTGTTCTCTTTTTATATATTATATCAATAAGAAAGGGGAAAATTATGGGAACATACTTGCTCATATCGGATGCGGCAAAAGAGGTCAAGGTGGAGAGTCACGTACTGCGCTATTGGGAAGAGGAGCTGCGGCTGCCCATTAAACGCAATGAGCTGGGCCACAGGTACTATACCCAGGAGGATGTAGAGCGCTTTAAACAGATTAAACTGATGAAAGAAAGGGGATTGCAGTTGAAAGCGATTAAAATGATCCTGAAAGATGGGAAACTGGACGTCCGGCCCAAGGACTATATGCAGGAAAAAACGGACGGAGAGAGCATCCCGGAAACGGGGGAAGAGAATACCATGGGAATAGAAGTGATTTCCGTGAGAGATACGGAGGAGGGAAATAAGCCCGTAAGAACCGCAGCACCGGAATTTTCCGAAGCGTCGCCCCAGAAGACGGCGCAGCTGTCTGCAGAGAGCCGGGAGGACAAGGCCCGCCGCCTGCAATGGCTGCTGCAGCAGCTGATCAGGGAAACGCTGCGGGAAAATAATGAAGAACTCTGTCAAAATATGAAAGAGAGTATCATCAAGGAGCTGGACTATCAATTCCGCAATCAGGAAGAGCGGGAAGAGGAGAGAGACCGTTTGGCGCAGCAGCGCAGCGAGGAATATTACAAGAGAATGGACGAGCTGCTGCGTAAAAAAAGCGGCAGGCGGGCAGAAAAGCGGGAGAAAAAGGCGCAGGAAACGGAGAAGGCTGCAACTCCGAAGTCCGGAGAAAAGAAAAAAAGGCATTTCGTTTTTTGAAATGCCTTTTTGCCTTACAAAGCTATCAATCTATGCTGTGGATTACTCTTCGCTGATGGTGCCAACAGGGCACTGACCGGCACAAGCACCACAAGAGATGCAGGTATCGGGATCAATCACTGCTACACCAGTATCCATGCTGATTGCGCCAACAGGACATCCGCCAGCACAAGCACCACAACCTACACAAGCGTCACCTACTACAAATGCCATAATCTTTTCCTCCCTAAATTTAAGTCTGTATGTGTTAATGGTTTTGATAAAAACTTATCAATAACTATCTCTATTGTAATATAGAACGCCGCCGATTACAAGTATTATTTTTGCTCTGCACGACGTTTTTTGATGCCCTCCAGGATTACCTGTTTCTTCTCAACGACCTTGTCTTTGTCCATGGCAGGGACACCGGCCAGCTTATAAGGAATCCCCAGTTTCTTATATTTGGCCTCTCCCATGGTGTGGTAGGGCAGTACGTCCAGTACTTTCAGATTGCTGAACTGACCGATAAAATAACCCAGGTCAAACAGGTACTTGTCGTCATCGGTGATGCCGGGTACCACCACATGCCGGATCCACATATCAATATGCTTTTCGTTCAGATAAGCGGCAAATTCCAGAATATGCTGATTGGGCTGGGATGTCAGCTCCTTGTGCTTTTCCGGATCAATGTGTTTAATATCCAGCATTACCAGGTCTGTCAGCGTCATCAGCTTATCCAGCTTCTCCATCCAGGCGGTATTGGCCGGATTAAAAGCGATACCGGAACTGTCAATACAGGTATGGATTCCTTTTTCCTTGGCCAGGGTAAACAGATCAATCAGAAAATCCACCTGCATCAGCGGTTCTCCGCCGGTGACAGTCAGTCCGCCGCCGTTACTGTAAAAAGCACTGTTTCTTTCGTATTGCTCGATAATGTAGGCGGGCTCCATCAGCGTGCCGCCGTTCATCTCCCAGGTGTCCGGGTTGTGACAATAGGCACAGCGCATGGGACATCCCTGTACAAATACCACAAAACGTGTTCCGGGACCGTCCACCGTACCAAAGCTTTCAAGTGAGTGAATTCTTCCTTGCATAACAGTATCTCCTTCCGAAATGGCAATTTGCTCATTTCTATTTCAAACCGGTTTTATAGCGAATTGATCCTACAAGGATATAGTATCTCCAGAAAACAGCTTTTAACAACCGTTTGTAAAACACAGGCGTTTGTAAAACGCCAGAACCCGCCCGATTACTCGAGCGGGTCCTGTGTATAAACCTTTACCGTTTACCAATTAGATTGCCTCATGGAAAGTACGGGAGATAACATCAGCCTGCTGCTCCGGAGTCAGCTTAATGAAGTTTACTGCATAGCCGGATACACGGATTGTCAGCTGAGGATAGTTCTCAGGATGAGCCTGAGCATCCAGTAAGGTCTCTCTGTTTAACACGTTTACATTCAGATGATGACCGCCCTTAGTAGCATAGCCATCTAATAAATTTACCAGGTTATCAACCTGTGCTGCACTTGCTGCCATAATTTTTTCCTCCTCTTATATTATGAAATATTGTTTACTGCATGGCGCCCGCCCTCAGACGGGCGCCATGCAGGGGTTCCTCAGATTACTGGTAATCATCCAGTCCCTGCTGTAATGTGGGTACACTGCAGGCCAGTGGGGTGCGGGAACAATCCGAACAGCCCATGGTCTGAACACTCTTAGTTTCCTCGATATCGTCACGGTCCACATTTACATGTCCCATGCCGTTTGCCATGCCCTGGTCGAGCATCTTTACGAGGTCGTCAATCATCTTGTTCTCGTCCATATGATCCTTTCCGCAGTTTACCTGCTAAGAGCCATTACTTGCTCAGATCCAGCTCGATGTCGCCGGAGAACACCTGATCCTCCTTGCCCAGAGCGCCGGGGATGATGGTGAAGGTATTGGAAATACCATCCTGTGCATCATTGAAAGGCAGCTTGGATACGGAAGACAGGGATGCTACTGCACCGTGGGTATCACGTCCGTGCATA
>JAGANP010000214.1 GCA_017624175.1 Lachnospiraceae bacterium
AAAGGCCACCTCCTTATCCTCCTGCATATCCTTATTATATGCCAGGGGGATTCCCTTCATCGTGGTCAGCAGGGACATCAGCGCCCCGTATACCCGGCCCGTCTTGCCCCGCACCAGCTCCGCAATATCCGGGTTCTTCTTCTGAGGCATGATGCTGCTTCCGGTGGAATAGGCGTCATCCAGCTCCACAAACTGATACTCGTTGGAATTCCAGATGATGATCTCCTCACAGAATCGGCTCAGATGCATCATAATCAGGGACAATGCGGATAAAAATTCAATCAGGTAATCCCGGTCGGACACGGAATCCATGCTGTTCAGCGTAGGCCCCTCAAAGCCCAGCAGCGCCGCCGTATAGCCCCGGTCCAGGGGATAGGTGGTACCGGCCAGGGCCCCCGCTCCCAAAGGGCAGTAATTCATCCGGTCATGGATATCCTTCAGTCTCTGCCGGTCTCTTTTAAACATTTCAAAATAAGCGCCGTAATGATGGGCCAGCGTGGTGGGCTGGGCTTTCTGCAGATGGGTAAAGCCCGGCATATAGGTCTCCACATTTTCTTCCATGGTATCCAGGATCACCGTCATCAGCTCTTTTAACAGAGCGTCCGTGGAAAGTACCTGTGCCCTGGTATACAGGCGCATGTCCAGCGCCACCTGATCGTTGCGGCTGCGCCCGGTATGCAGCTTCTTGCCGGGCTCTCCCACTCTCTCAATCAGGTTCGCCTCCACAAAGCTGTGGATATCCTCGTACTGATCGTCGATGACCAGCCGTCCCGCCTCCACATCCTCCCGAATGCCGGTGAGACCTTTGATCAGCACGTCCCTCTCCTGGGCTGTCAGGATCCCCTGCTTGGCCAGCATCACCACATGAGCGATACTGCCCTCGATATCCTGCTGATAAAGCTTCTTGTCAAAATCAATGGACGCATTAAACGCATAGACCTGCCGGTCCGTGTCTTTGGTAAAGCGCCCTCCCCATAAAGTAGCCATGTATCTCTCTCCATTCTTTACATTTTAAGGTCAACTAGTCTTTATCATACCATGAATGGCACTTTATTGCAATACAACGAATACCATACAGTAAGTTCTATTTTTTAAGAAAGGACCCACTTTCATGGAAAAAAATATACTGGAGCTGAAAAATATCAGCTATTCCTATCATAGTCTCCATGGGGAAACGAAAGCCCTGGATCGGGTAACCTTTGGGGTACATGAGGGAGAGTTTGTGGCAGTGGTGGGCCCCAGCGGCTGCGGCAAATCCACACTGCTGTCCATTATCGCCGGGCTTCTGCCTGCGGAGGACGGCACGATCCTGGTGAACAATCCGGACGGTTCCCTGCACTATCCCCGGGTGGGATATATGCTGCAGCGGGACCATCTGTTTGAGTGGCGCAGCATCTATAAAAATGTAATTCTGGGGCTGGAAATCAACCACATGCTGACCCCCGAGCGGCTGGAATATGTAGAGAAGCTGCTGCGGGATTATGATCTGGAAAAATTCCGGGATAAGCGTCCCAGCGAACTCTCCGGCGGCATGAAGCAGCGGGCCGCCCTGATCCGCACCCTGGCCCTGGAGCCCCAGCTGCTCCTGCTGGATGAGCCCTTCAGCGCCCTGGATTACCAGACACGGCTCATGGTGTCGGCTGACATCTGCCGCCTCATCCGCAGAACCGGCAAAACCGTGATCCTGATTACCCACGACCTGTCCGAGGCGGTGAGCCTGGCAGATCGGATCGTGGTACTCTCCGGCCGCCCGGCCACCGTCAAAAAGGAGATTCCCATCCATCTTTCGCTGCAGGATGATTCTCCTCTGGCTGCCCGGAATGCGCCGGAATTTGCATCCTATTTTAATCAATTATGGGAGGAGCTGAAGTCATGAGCAAGCATAAAAAAGAACTGACAAAGCAGGAGGAATTTGTCAGGGATCACAGACGGCACCACCACCAGGTGGCCTTTTACCGGCTCTTTTTCTTTCTGCTGTTTCTGGTAATGTGGGAGGTCAGCGCCAGACTGGGCTGGATCGACAGCTTCTTTTTCTCCAGCCCCAGCCTGGTGGCCAAATGTCTCTGGGGCATGATCCTGGACCGCTCCCTGTTCCTGCATGTGGGCATCACCCTGATGGAAACCATCGTCAGCTTCCTGCTGGTATTCCTGATCAGCCTGGTAAGCGCCACACTGCTCTGGTATTCCCGGAAGCTTTCCGAGGTCATGGAGCCCTATCTGGTGATTTTAAACAGTCTGCCGAAATCAGCCCTGGCGCCGCTTTTTATCGTATGGCTGGGCACCGGCAGCACCACCATCGTGGTGGCAGGTATCTCCGTGGCCCTCTTTGGTTCCATCATCAGCTTTTACACCGGTTTTCAGCAGGTGGACAGTGAAAAAATCACCCTGATCTATACCCTGGGCGGCAAGAAAGGGGATGCTTTCCGCAAGGTGATCCTGCCCGGTTCCATCCCCATCATGCTCAGCACCACCAAGGTAAATATCGGTCTGGCGCTGGTGGGGGTGATCATCGGAGAGTTTCTGGCCGCCAGACAGGGCCTGGGCTACCTGATCATCTACGGCAGCCAGGTGTTCCAGCTGAACCTGGTGATCACCAGCATCCTGATCCTGTGCATCATTGCCATGGGCTTTTATAAGGGCATCCAGTATATTGAGCACCGAATCAAAAAGCAGCTGAAAATGTGAGATTGACTTTCCTATTATAATGTGATACACTTTTCTCAACGGCACTTTATCGGTTTAAAACGTTAGTGTTTTACGCTTTAAACCGATAAAATCTACATAAAATATACATTAAGAAAGGAATAAGATACCATGTTAAAAATCGTTATTCTGATCCTCTACTTCGCCGTACTCATCGGCATCGGCCTCTACTGCCGCAAAAACGCCACCGACGTCAACGGTTTCGTGCTCGGCGGTCGCAGCGTAGGCCCCTGGCTCACCGCCTTCGCTTACGGCACCA
>JAGANP010000215.1 GCA_017624175.1 Lachnospiraceae bacterium
AGACGGTAAAGGGCGGTCGTAACATGCGTTTCACCGCACTGGTAGTAGTAGGTGACGGCAATGGTCATGTTGGCGCTGGCCTGGGCAAGGCTGTGGAAATTCCTGAAGCAATCCGCAAGGGCAAGGAAGACGCTATGAAGCATCTTGTGACCGTCGCTATGGACGAGAATAATTCTATTCCCCATGATTTCATCGGTAAGTACGGTTCCTCCAATGTACTGCTGAAGAAGGCTCCCGAAGGTACCGGTATCATCGCCGGCGGTCCTGCTCGTATTGTTTGTGAGCTGGCAGGTATTAAGAACATTCGTACCAAGTCCTTAGGCTCTAACAACAAGCAGAACGTGGTTCTGGCAACGATTGCAGGTCTCAGCGAGCTGAAATCCCCCGAAGAGGTAGCAAAGAACCGCGGCAAGTCCGTAGACGAGATTTTTGCTTAACTTAGGGTGAGGAGTGACCCGGGATGGGATTCTTCGGAAGTGATCCCGGTCTCTCCGGCAATGAAAGGAGAATAATCATGGCAGATAAGAAGTTAAAGGTGACTTTGGTAAAGTCCACCATCGGTGCTGTGCCGAAGAATAAGAAGACAGTTGAGTCCATGGGGCTCAGAAAACTGAACCATTCGGTTATCCTTCCTGATAATGCGGCTACCAGAGGCCAGATTCGTCAGGTTGGTCATTTGTTAAAAGTAGAAGAAGTGGAAAGCTAAAAGAAGGAGGTGTCAACATGGAATTATCCAATTTAAGACCTGCAGAAGGCTCCAAGCAGAGCGATAATTTTAGAAGAGGTCGCGGACACGGTTCAGGCAACGGTAAGACAGCCGGCAAGGGCCACAAGGGTCAGAAGGCTCGTTCCGGAGCACCCAGACCTGGTTTCGAGGGTGGTCAGATGCCTTTATACAGAAGAATCCCCAAGAGAGGTTTCAAGAACAGAAACACCAAGGAGATCGTGGCAGTCAATATCAGCGTACTGGAGCGTTTTGAAGACGGTGCTGATGTAGATGTTCAGGCATTAATTGAAGCTGGAGTAATCAAGAACCCCAGAGATGGCGTGAAGATACTTGGAAACGGAGAACTGACCAAGAAGCTCAACGTAAAGGTAGATGCCTACAGCGCATCCGCAAAGGAGAAGATTGAGGCACTTGGTGGAACTGCTGAGGTGATCTAATGCTTACAACCTTAAAAAATGCATTTAAAATCAAAGAGATAAGGAACAAAATTCTATATACACTGGCCATGCTGGTTGTGATCCGTCTGGGATCACAGCTGCCCGTGCCCGGTGTGGACAGATCTTATTTCTCAGCCTGGTTTGCACAGCAGACCGGCGATGCATTTAGTTTTTTTGATGCGATAACAGGTGGATCCTTTTTAAACATGTCCATTCTGGCATTGAATATTAACCCCTATATTACATCATCCATTATCATGCAGCTGCTGACCATCGCCATTCCCAAGCTGGAAGAGATGCAGCGGGACGGTGAGGACGGCAGAAAGAAGATTGCTTCCATTACCAGATATGTGACGGTAGCACTGGCACTGATCCAGGCAACAGCAATGGCTATCGGCTTTGGCAGACAGGGATTGCTGGTGAATTACAATGCGGTTAATGTCATTACCTGTATTGCTGCGCTGACTGCCGGCAGTGCGTTCCTGATGTGGATCGGTGAGAGAATCACGGAAAAGGGTATCGGCAACGGTATTTCCATTGTGCTGGTGATTAATATTGTCTCCAGACTTCCGCAGAGTCTTTCCTCCCTGTTTAATCAGTTCGTATTCGGCAAGGCTCCGGCTACGGCGATTCTGGCAGCATGTATCATTATTGCCATTATTGTGCTGATGGTGGTGCTGGTCATCATCCTGAATGCAGGTGTGCGCAAGATCCCCGTTCAGTATGCGAAAAAGGTGCAGGGCAGGAAGATGGTAGGGGGACAGACCTCCAATATCCCGCTGAAAGTCAATACCTCGGGAGTAATTCCGGTGATCTTCGCATCCTCGATTATGCAGACGCCCATCATTATCTGCAGTCTGCTGGGATATCAGGGAACCGGCTTCTGGGGAGAGATTCTGAAAGGCCTGAACCAGAGTTACTGGTGTATTCCCAGTCAGCCGATCTATTCCATCGGTCTGATTGTGTATATTCTGCTGGTCATTTTCTTCGCTTACTTCTACACCTCGATTACTTTCAATCCGTTGATGGTAGCCGATAATATGAAGAAGCAGGGCGGCTTTATTCCGGGTATCAGACCCGGCAAGCCCACCAGTGATTACCTGACCAGAGTATTGAACTATCTGATCTTTATCAGTGCCGTGGGCCTGGTGATCGTTGCAGTTCTGCCGTTTGTATTCAACGGCGTCTTCGGCGCCAATATCTCCTTTGGCGGAACCAGCCTGATCATTGTGGTAAGTGTGGTACTGGAGACCGTAAAACAGGTGGAATCCCAGATGCTGGTGCGTAATTACAAGGGCTTTTTGAACGATTAAATCCGTTTGAGGGACGCTTTCTGATGATTTTTATCACGGAGAGCGTCTTTTTCATTGAAAAAATTGGATTTTGATATTGCAAAGCGCAAAGGAAATAGGTAAAATAGTAATGTTATGAACGGCATAAGAATTTAAAGTATGGCACAGCAGTGTCGTAAGCGGTGCTTGCGACAGCATGGAAAGGAGAAAATATGAAGATTATTATGTTAGGCGCTCCCGGTGCCGGCAAGGGTACCCAGGCTAAAATGATTGCAGAGAAGTACCAGATTCCTCATGTATCCACCGGTGATATTTTCAGAGCCAATATCAAGAACGGCACGGAGCTGGGTATGGAAGCGAAGAAGTATATGGACCAGGGACTGCTGGTGCCCGATGAGCTGACCGTGAAGATTCTGCTGGATCGTGTGGCACAGGAGGATTGTAAGAACGGCTATGTGCTGGACGGCTTCCCCCGCACCATTCCTCAGGCTGAGGTGCTGGATCAGGCGCTGTCCGAGCTGGGAGAGAAGATCGACTATGCGGTCAATGTGGATGTACCGGATGAGAATATTGTGAAGAGAATGTCCGGCAGAAGAGCCTGCCTTTCCTGCGGCGCAACCTATCACATTGAGCATATTCCGCCCAAGCAGGAGGGAATCTGCGATAACTGCGGGCAGACTCTGGTGCTGCGTGATGACGATAAGCCGGAGACCGTGCTGAACCGTCTGAAGGTATATCATGACCAGACCCAGCCGCTGATTGACTTCTATACCGCCAAGGGCGTTCTGAAAACTGTGGATGGCACCGTGGATATGAAAGATGTTTTTGAGGCGATCACAGCGATCCTGGGATAATACCCGGAGTACTGATCCCATGTGGAAATCATGAAAAGCAGAGTGCAGAGAAGAGGAATGTAGAATATGGCAGTAACGATTAAATCGGAAAAAGAGATAGAGCTGATGCGGGAGTCCTGCAGACTCCTGGCCATCGTGCATAAGGAAATGGAGGAGGCCATAAGGCCCGGCATGTCTACTAAGGATATTGATATTCTGGGAGATTCCCTGATCCGAAAGCTGGGCTGCATTCCCAACTTCAAGAACTATCACAGATATCCGGCGTCCATCTGTGTGTCGGTAAATGATGAGGTGGTGCATGGGATTCCCAACAAGCACCATATCCTGAAAGAGGGCGATATTGTCAGCCTGGATGCGGGACTGATTTATAAGGGCTATCATTCCGATGCAGCACGCACCCATGCGGTGGGGCAGATCAGCCCCGAGGCACAGCAGCTGATTGATGTTACCCGGCAGAGCTTTTTTGAGGGAATAAAAATGGCAAAAGCAGGCAATTATCTCTATGATATCTCCAATGCCATCGACGCCTATGTGACCCCGTTCGGTTATGGGATTGTGAGGGATCTGGTGGGGCACGGCATCGGCACGGCGCTGCACGAGGATCCCCAGATCCCCAATTTTGCCCAGAAGCGCAGGGGCATTAAGCTCCGGGCGGGTATGACCCTGGCCATTGAACCCATGATCAATATGGGCGGTGCGGATGTGGCCTGGCTGGATGATGACTGGACAGTGGTGACCGAAGACGGATCCCTGTCGGCCCATTATGAAAACACGATCCTCATCACGGACGGGGAGCCCGAGATCCTGACTTTGTATTAAGGCATATGAGGAGTAAAACAATATGACAGGACATTTTGCAACGGCAAAAGCGGGGCATGATGCAGGAGGCCTGTATGTCATCGTGAGAGAGGAAGACGGATATGTATATCTCTGTGACGGGCGGCTGCGCTCCATAGAGGCTCCCAAGAAAAAGAACCGCAGGCATATCCAGATCATCAATAAGACGGTGAATGAGGATATCCGGAACCGTTTGCTGAGAAAAGAAAAAGTATTTGATCATGAGATTAAATACGAAATAAAACAGTATTTGACGACCACATGAGAGATCAGGAAGGAGAGAGTGTATGTCTAAGAGTGATGTGATTGAGATTGAGGGTACTGTGGTAGAGAAGCTGCCCAATACCATGTTCCAGGTAGAGCTGGAGAACGGACACCGGGTGCTGGCTCATATCAGCGGTAAGCTGCGTCAGAACTTTATTCGTATTCTGCCCGGCGACAAGGTTACCCTGGAGTTATCTCCCTATGACTTATCCAAGGGACGGATTATCTGGAGAGATAAGTAATTTCCGGCGGAATTGCAATAAAAATTGCAATAAAAAGATGAATTTTACGTAAAAAATGCTTGCATTGGAAGATAGTGCATGCTATAATGTAAAACGGTCTTTTTTGAAAGGAGGGTTTAACGTGAAGGTTAGATCATCAGTAAAACCGATTTGCGAAAAGTGCAAAATCAT
>JAGANP010000026.1 GCA_017624175.1 Lachnospiraceae bacterium
GAAATCCATACCGCAGAGGAGGTCATAGAAATCTATGCCGCCATGAAAGAGCTGGAAAAGCAGCTGGGAGAGGACTTTTACCGCTGCCACAGGGGGTATCTGGTAAATATGGCGCATATTACAGAGTATGACAATGACAGCATCAGGCTGAGCAATGGGGAGAGGGTTTATCTGTCCCGGGAAAGATACAGCGAATTTGTCAAAGGATACATGCGGTATCTGCGGAAAGAAGGTGGCATCTGTGTATAACGTCATGAGCGAAGCTGTGGAAGTACTGCATGTACTGGGACAGGGGTACTGCCTGCAGTATTTTTTCGGTGAATTTGCAGAAAGCCGCTGTGGGGAAAGAAAAGGGAATGGACTCCTGGCGGCCGGTCTGTACGGGGTAATGAAGCTGGGGATGAACCGGATTCTGCCGTCAGGCTTTGCGAGCACAGTCGTTATGGGAAAACAGGTGCTGCACTTTATCCTGCTGTGCGCTCTGGCACTCTGCTTTTATCGGGCAGTCCGTAAAATCCTGGTTTTCCTGGTAATTACCTTTATGGCAGTCAGTGAGATCACATTTTTTCTGGCGTACATGATTCTGGTGCTGGGGCAGAAGCTGACGGACTTGTGGTTACATCTCTATGACAGGGGGTATTTTGCTTCCGCAGACACTTTTATATCGACTGTTGAAATGTCTTTGACCGGATTGCAATTCCTGATGACGGCGGCGTGCATTGGGCTGCTTTATGTTTCTTTACGAAAAATAGCCGGGAGTTATCGGGAAAAAGACTATGCTCTGAGCCGGAAAGAAAGGGCATTTATCCTCACACCGGGACTGGCGGCCCTGCTGCTGTGTATATTGCTCAGACTGATTATGATTACCGTGGAGGGAGACGTCCCGAGATTGCTGTATGACAGGTTTCCGCCGCTGCTTTGGCTGGTTCCGGCGATCCTGCTTTTATCGCTGCTGTCTATTCTGTACAGCATCCAGCTGTTTCAGGATATTCTGTTTTTCAGCAGAGAAAAAAACAGCAGGATTATCCTGGAAAAACAGATCGGCAGTTTGCAGGAGCATATACGGGAGACGGAGCGTATTTATTCCGGTAGACGGAGCATGAAGCATGATATGAAAAATACGCTGGCCGTTATTCTCCGTCTTGCCGCAGAAGAGCAGGGGAAAGAAAACGGAGAATTGCAGGCGTATCTGGCAGGACTGAGCCAGACTATGGAGGGGCTGGAACTACAATTTAATACAGGGAATACGGTGGTGGATGCCCTGCTCAATATGAAGTATCACGAAGCGGTGAGAAGGATACCGGATATACAGATGGATGCGGAGCGCCTGCTGTTTTCAGATACCTTTCTCGTTCAAAGCTATGATCTGGGGATTATTTTAGGCAATGCGCTGGACAACGCCATCGAAGCATGCAGGAAGCTGAAAGAAAAGGAGCCGGAGGCAGAAGCGTTTATCCGGTTGTCATCCTTCCAAAAAGGAAAGATGGTTTTAATGGAGATAGCAAACAGCTTTGACGGAAAGGTAATATGGAAGCGCCAGTCCCAATTCCCGGAGACGGATAAGGCGGACAGGGAAGCCCACGGGATCGGTCTTGTCAATATCCGAAATGCGGCGGAACGATATCATGGCGGCGTGGACTGGGAGGTTCATAACAGAGTGTTTACCTTGACTGTTATGCTGCAGAATGAAAGGCGAGTTCAATAATCATGTTTGGTGAACGGAGGTAAAACAATGGATACATGGATTACAGGAGCACTTAATCAGGCGGCGATAGGGAATACCGGTCTGTATGGAAAAACCGGCAGTATCGGTCAAACCGGCAGTTCATTTGGCAATGTTCTGCAAAGCCAGCTGGTAAATCGAATGAAACAGGAAATTTACAAGCAATTTAAAATTGCGGTTGGGGGATATAGTGATACGTTTAATTGCTATATACCGTCAAATGTGCTCTGCCGGATGAATACCGATGGGGCATTGAAAGAGAAAGTTTTTTCCATGCTTGAAAAATACAGCGGAGAGGGATGGAAAGAAGCCGCAGAGAAATGCACTCTGATTTTCGATGAAGAGGGAGAGATGACTGCCACTCTGGAAACGGCCGCTGAAAAGAAGAGTCAAACGGCTCAGAATGCCTATGTTTTGTACCAGAAGTATCTGATGCAGCGGGCGTCACTGATGCCATTTCAGATGAATGCATACTCGGTATACGATAATCTGTATGGATTAAATGGCCTTGGCAGTCTGCGTATGCTGTCCCTGTTTTCTTCCATTCTGGGACTCTGACAGTGCAGCGGCGCCCTTTCACTTACCTATTCCCGAAAAGTAACGGCTTCCAGATCCACAGTCAGGGCGGGGCGGACTCCATAGCCCTCGAGCCCTGCATTTTCCTGGCGGAGCAGCTCCTCTGAAGACAGCAGATACACTCTGTCCCTGGTGGTGCTGGTCTCCTTTTTTTTGCCCTTTGCGGACTTCTGCTTTATAAATGATGAGAGTAGGCTTCCTCATAGGGTTCATTCTATCATACAAACCGGGGACTGACAAACGGAATCTTCCCTGAAAAAGTATTGCTGAAAAAAATATTTGGAAAATCCTAGAAAACCTACTTGACAAATAGGAATAATGGGGGTATCATACAATTCATATTAAACCTATTAACATATTAGGAATAAAAAGAGAAAGAAAAAGGAGAAAGAGCATGGGAAACGTTTATAAGAGCGCAGCAGAACTAATCGGCAGGACACCGCTGCTTTCGGTGGACCGGTTTGCCAGGGAGCAGGGAGTGGAGGAAGTCACTCTGCTGGCCAAGCTGGAACTGTTTAATCCGGCAGGCAGCGTCAAGGACAGA
>JAGANP010000216.1 GCA_017624175.1 Lachnospiraceae bacterium
GGGAAGCAAAGCGGACTTCCGCAAGACTCTTGGATAAGGTTGTGGGGCAATAAGAAAAAAATTTCCCTTGTAAGTTGCCCATAAGGGCAAAAACAAGTGAAAATACATACAAGTTCACAATTTGAGGCTCTGGAATCCTTGTAAAATAAGGAAAGTTAGTTAGGAAACTCGATAAATTCCAATTTGTTGAGTAGACACGAAAGGGAAGCACGGATATAGGGTTCCTAACTGTTCTGAACCTGATGGGAAAAAGGATTGGAGACTGCGATCCTACGCAGATAAGCCGAAATGCGGAATGACATGCCAGAGAGGAATAATATGATTCATGATTTACCGGAATTAATGCAGCCTTATGTAAAAGAAAAGGAGTGTGTGCTGATTACGGAAGCCCAGGCCAGCGGCGACCTGGTATATAGAATCGGCGATGAATACATACTCAAGGTATCAGAGAATATCCAGAGACTGGAGCGGGAGCGCAGCGTCAATAACTACCTGAAAGGCAGACTGCCGGTATCCGAGACGGTCGCATTTACGATTGAGGGAAAGAAAGCGTATTATCTGAAGACCTGTGTAAAAGGAAATCCGCTTATTGGGGATTATCTGAAAGATCCGGTCAAGCTTGCCAAACTGCTGGCCCGGGCGATGAGGATGTTCCATAGTGTGGACATATCCGATTGTGCGATAATCAATGCGGATTCCCGGGGCAGTACCTTTGTCCATGGTGATTTCTGTCTGCCTAACATTCTGGCGGAAGATGGGGAAATCACCGGATTTATTGACACAGAGGCAGCAGGCCTAGGGGATCCATGGCTGGATATTGCCTGGTGTATCTGGTCTTTTGAGTATAACCTGGGAACAAAGGAATATACCGATATTTTGCTGGAGGAATTAGGAGTCGAATTTGATCAGGAGAAATACGAATTGTATACAGCACTGTAAAATATTCCGCAGAATAGTGGGTTTTGCAGCCGGTAAGCATTTTAGCAGCGCAGCCCGACATTATAGTCCGGCAGAAAGGAACATAAATCATGAGAGAACAATTACAGCAGGCCCTGGAACAGGTACAGCAGGGCAAAACAGAACAGACGGCGGAGGTGGTGGCGCAGATTAAGGCACTGCCCAGAACCGAAGCAGGAGTGTTTGATCTAAGCGGTCTGGAGGATGCAGTGGAGATAAAGCGCATGCTCTATCCGGTGTATGCCGCCTATGAGACGGAATGCAATAAAAAGGAGGGATACGCCGATATTCTGCAGCAGATGCGGGTTCTGGATGCACAGCTGCAGGAGAACTATAATATGCTGGATGCGGCGGTGTATATGGATATGTCCCTGCGGACACTGATGTATATAAGCCAGGAGATCTATGAGTGCTATCGGGAACTGATGGATCTGTATAAAAAGAATGTGCGCCGTTTTATACAGGTGTTCTACGGAGAGGGCGGAATCCGGCCCGGCGAGGTGCCGTCCACTGTAGCGGAAGTGCTTTTCATAGGGAGTCTGATGCTGGGATGCAAGGAACATATTCTGCTTGCGGAAAAGTATGATATATTTTATAAAGGATTTATGACGGACGACAGAGAAAAATAAACAGCGGAACTCTAAATAAGGAGAAAAGTTATGGAGATCATTACAATCATGCATACGGCCAGAAGCGCCGCAATAGAGATCAGGGACGGAGGCAGATATTTTACCCGGCGTCCTTACCGGGTGACAGTGAATGGGCAGGAAATGATGACTGCGGAGAAAACCGTCATCAATCTGTTTGACTTAAAGCCGCAGAGCCGGTATGAGGTGGAGGTATACGATGGAGACCAGCTGGTGGGCAGCACCGGTTTTACCACAGAATATGAATTTGTGACCCTGGATGTGACCCGTTTTGGAGCAAAGGGCGACGGCGTACAGGACGATACCCATTTTATCCAGGCGGCGATCATGGCCTGCCCGGAGAACAGCCGTGTCTATATTCCGGCAGGAACCTACCGGATCACCAGTCTGTTCTTAAAGAGCCATATCCGTCTGGAGCTGGCGGAGGGAGCGGAGCTGAAGGCTTTTACTGACCGGGAAAAGTTCCCCATATTCCCGGCCATGATCGAGAGCTATGACGAGCAGGACGAGTACAATCTGGGAACCTGGGAGGGGAACCCTCTGCCCATGTTTTCCGGCATTATCTGCGGTGTCAATGTGGAGGATGTGATTCTCTACGGTCAGGGTACCATCAACGGCAATGCTTCCAGGGAGGACTGGTGGTACAATCCCAAGGTGATGCGGAAAGCGTTCAGACCCCGCCTGTTCTTTATCAGCCACTGTAAGGATATTGCGCTGCAGGGCCTGAAATTCTGCAATTCCCCCTCCTGGACACTGCACCCCTATTTCAGCAACCAGCTGCGCTTTATCGGGCTGACGGTGGAGAATCCGGCGGATTCCCCCAACACGGACGGACTGGATCCCGAGTCCTGCAGGGATGTGGAGATCCTGGGCGTGCGCTTCTCCCTGGGGGATGACTGTATTGCCGTGAAATCCGGTAAGATCTATATGGGTCGGAAATATAAAACACCCTCCGAAAATATCCATATCCGGCAGTGCCTGATGGAGAACGGCCATGGAGCGGTGACCCTGGGCAGCGAGATGGCCGGGGGCGTGGTGAATCTGATCGTGGAGGACTGTGTTTTCCGGCATACGGACAGGGGCCTGCGGATTAAAACCAGACGGGGCAGGGGAAAGGATGCGATACTGAACAATATTATCTTCCGGAATCTGACGTTGGATCATGTGATGACGCCGCTGGTGATCAATGCGTTCTATTTCTGCGACCCCGACGGCAAGACCGGGTATGTACAGTCCCGGGAGCCTTATCCCGTGGATGATCGGACTCCTTATATCGGCAGGCTGATTTTTGAAAATATGACCTGCACCAACTGTCATGTGGCGGCGGTTTATTTTGACGGATTGCCGGAGCAGAAGATCGAGGAGATTATTCTGAAGGATATCCGGTTCAGCTATGCGGAGAACCCCAAGTGCGACGTGCCTGCCATGTCCGAGGGCGTGGAAAAGAGCAGCAGGAGAGGGATGTTCGTTCGCAATGTAAAGCATCTGGTGTTGGAGCATGTGCTCATCAACGGACAGGACAGCGAGCCCCTGGAGGTAGATGGCGTGGAGCATCTGGAATTTCGGGATGTAGAGTGAGCGCAGGGATTATTTTTGCTTGCCATTTTTTTTCTATATCTTTGTTGGGTTTCGTGGTCATAAAAGGTACTTTCAGGGAGCGGTCAATCCGCTTCAGATAAATTTTGTTTTCAACTGTAAATACAAAAAGGGTTATGCAAAGTGGTTGAATATACTATCGAAGCTATAGCCCTTTTGTTGTTTATTAAGATAAGTAAATATTTGTGTTGAAAAAAAAGATGAAAATAAGGTATAATGAATTATGGAAGTGAGTAAAAAATATTTCATTGTTGGAAATAAGGTTATGATAAAAAATAAATATCGTTTAAAGAGGCACGCAGATGGGCAAAATTAATGCTGATGAATATATGGTAATTCATGATGAGGAACTAGGTGTTGTATATGCTGCGAGAAAAAATGCTATAAAAACTACCACTCCCAAACATGCGCAGGCAATTAATAAGTGTTTAAATGATTATTTAGATGGGAAAATGCCGGAACAAGATTGCCAGAAATTAGAGTGCTATATGGAAAAATCTTTTGAAAAGTGTGATGATTTACCGTTGGCTTCCTGCCCCAATCTTTTAGAAAGAGAAGTCCTGCACAGGATGGAGATAATAATTATTAATGATTGCAACCTGAGATGCAAATACTGTTATGCACATGGTGGAAATTATGATATGAAAACACAAAAAATGTCCGCCGAGACTGCACACATTTTTTTGCAAAAATTATTGGTTGGAAGATATAACAGGGTTGAAATTGTCTCCTTTTTTGGTGGAGAACCCACAATGTGTCCTGATACGATACAAGAAATATGCAATTTTTTTGCTGAAAATGTAAAAAATGGAATTTTTGATGAAATGCCGCAGTTTTTAATGGTTTCAAATGGCACGTTAATAGACGAAAAAATAGCAGCAATGATTCATAAATACCATATTGGCGTAACTATAAGTATAGATGGACCTATGGAAATTAATGATTTAAACCGTGTAGATATTTATGGAAAGGGCTCTTTCTCGAAAATTGTTCGAGGTATAGAGTTACTTAATCGGGTAGGATCTCCGCCAGTCCTGTTAGAAGCAACTTATACTATGCGCCATAAGGAATTGGGTTATACATGGGAAGGAATAAGAGATTATTTAAGAGAACATTTTCAAACTGAGAATGTCATGATAGCAGGATGTAGTAGCGGTGGAATAGAAGACGGCCTGGCTTATGAAGATTGGGATCCTCATATACAGGATCTTGGTAAAATGCCATTTCCCAATATTGAATTTACTGCAAAGCGTTTGGCCGCAAAAGAAATTAATGACATTGGTTGTGATGTCGCTTATGGATCAATAGCGTTGCTTCCTAATGGAGATATATATCCATGTCATTTTTTTGTAAATCATGGAGAATTTTTGATTGCAAAATATGATGGAGATGATTTTGACTTTTCGAATTATGAGCATGTTCTCTCACGGTTTGAAGAGATTCACAAGTTAAAATATGCTAGGTGTACTGAGTGTTGGGCAAAGACAGTTTGCTCCTCCTGCTCAGCACAGTTTCTACTTCAGGGAGAGGACGAGGCGGATATTGCTGCTACTTGCCATATAACCAAATCTCAGCAAGCACATTTAATATTGAAATGTGCGAAAATGAGTTGTATAGAGAAATGATGTAGAGACACAAATACCTAATCTTATACAGCTTAAACAATGAGAGGATTAAGTTCCAACTGTCTGTTGAGCACTGAAACCCTATACTAATACATTAGGAGGAGGTGAGTTTATATGCTGGAAGAAGTATTAAGCCGTGAGTTGCAGGAGGAGTCTCTGGATGCAACAAAGCTTCTGCGTTTTTGTGAAACGGAAGCTATTCAGAGGGGCGTGGGCTGTAAGGGAACCGGCTGTAGTGGCTCCTGCTAGCAGGATGTAGGTTCTATATAAGTCATGGTCTTGCTTTTTATAGACCATGACTTATATATTTTATTATGGAATATATTATGAAGGACGGGATAAAATGAAACTACTTTCAAAAAAAGGAAAACTACTTATGCTGTTGACCTGTCTGCTGTACATATTAACAGCGTTGGTA
Source organism: Lachnospiraceae bacterium (assembly GCA_017624175.1). GTDB lineage: Bacteria > Bacillota > Clostridia > Lachnospirales > Lachnospiraceae > Acetatifactor. The sequence continues at coordinate 5,244 of JAGANP010000216.1, forward strand.
GATGTAATCGGCATTTATTGGTCTGGAAAGACAGTGGAGTATGTGGAGTCAGGCGATATCAGGGGCTTATTCTGGCAAGCGCTGGCGAGAATTGTTCTATTGCTTTTCAGCTATTTTTTGACGGGAGCAGCGATGGCTTCACGATTGGCTTTTTTGGCTAACGGAGAGCTCGGGGTGAAAAATGATATTATGAAAAATATCTTAAGGCGCCCATTCATAGATTTTCGCAGACAGGATAATGCTTTTTATTTAAATGTATTGACGACAGATGTAGATTTGTATGTACAGCAGTATCTGGACAATATACCTCTGGTATTAAATACTGCGACAACCATGTTGTGTGCTGCAGCTATGCTATTATGGATGCATCCATTGCTTTTAGTAGTAGCACTGATTGTATCAGCACTTCCCATGGCAGCAGTTAAGGTTTTCACTAATGTGCGGCAGCGAACGAAGACGATATATTCTGAGACGTCTGAGCAGTATACAAATGTATTGAAAGAAACCATAGAAGGGTATGAGACGATCCGTTTTGGAGGCGGAGAAGAATACAGCAGGAGCAGATATGGACAGGCTGGCGCCAACCGTCAGAGAGCATGGTCAAAGGATGTTTATATGGGACAGATGAGCTTTGAATTGCTGATGCATGTTGCAGGGGTGTCAGGTATTGCATGTGCGGTGGTTGGCGGTTTTCTGGCCATAAAAGGCATTATGTCTATAGGAATGATCTTTGCAGCGTTAAATTATTTTTCTTCTATTTCCAATGGTTTTTCTAATCTGACGAATTATATTGTAAACATTCGCTCAACCGGAAAAGTGATGGAAAAATTGCAGAAGCAACAGGAAATATCCTGCCCGGAATCCAGTGCTTTGCCGGCCCAGTCGGAGCCGATGATCGAGTATGATAAGGTAAGCTTTGCCTTTGGAGAGCGGAAGCTTTATGATGGATTCACGCAATGCTTTTCCCCCGGCGGTTGCTATGCGGTAGTGGGAGAGAGCGGAAGCGGAAAATCAACATTGATCAAGCTGCTTTTAAAATATTTTGATGATTATCAGGGAAGCATCCGTTTGGCGGGAAAGGATATTCAGCAACTTTCAGAGACGGAGATATATGGCATGATAGGAGTGGTTGATCAGACACCCTATTTATTCAATGCCTCTTTGTATGAAAATATCACTTTGTTCAGCGGTAAGCCTGAACAAGATTCTGAAGAATATGCAATGCTTCTTCGTGAACTAAATATTAGCAGTCTGGCGCAGAGAGTCGGGGAAAAACCTCTGGGAGATTTTGGCGATCATATTTCCGGAGGAGAGAGACAGCGAATAAATATTGCCCGTGCCTTGCGGCGGCATCCCAGAATTTTGATCTTTGATGAGCCAACCACAGGGCTGGATCCGGAAAATGTTGCTATGATTAATGAATTTATTTTTAAGCTTCGTGATGTAACACGCATTGTTATAACACATAATTGGGATCAGGAATACTTAAATAGGTTTGACGAGATCATTAAAATAACCGAAAATTCACGAACTGGTGAGGCTGAAAATAATGAGTCCGATTCAGCTATGTACAATAACTGAAAAGCTGATATAATAGTAGCAAGGAGGACTAAAAAAGATGCAGTTAGGAATTCGTTTACACGACACAAAAGCGCTCCCCTTTGAGGAGAGAATTGCAGATGTACATGAACTGGGCTTTGCCTGCGGCCATCTGGCGCTGGGGAAGGTGATTAAGGAATTTCCCACTACGGATGAGGCGCTGACGCCGGGGCTTGCTATGTATATTAAGAATGTATTTGCCCGCAATCAGGTGGATATCGCCGTGCTGGGCTGCTATCTGAACCTGGCCAATCCCAATCCCCAGCAGCTGGAAAAGATCATGAACCGCTATAAGGCCCATATCCGTTTTGCTTCCTGGCTGGGCTGCGGAGTGGTGGGCACGGAGACAGGCGCTCCCAATGAAACCTATACCTATGTGCCCGAGTGCCATGGGGAGGAGGCCCTGCAGACCTTTATCACCAATCTGCGTCCCATTGTGAAATATGCAGAACAGATGGGCGTGGTGGTGGCGATTGAGCCGGTGTGGAAGCATATTGTATGCAACCCGAAGCGGGCAAGACGGGTGCTGGACGAGATCGCTTCTCCCAATCTGCAGATCATTCTGGATCCGGTGAATCTGCTGGATATCTGCAATTATCAGGAGCAGGAAGCGATCGTGGAAGAAGCCATTGCGGTGCTGGGGCCGGATGTGGCCATGGTTCACCTGAAAGACTACATGCCGGCGGACGGCAAGCTGGAGGCCATGGGCTGCGGCCTGGGCATGATGAAATATGAGGCCGTGCTGAAATTCATCAAGGAGCGGAAACCCTATATCCATGTGACCCTGGAAAATACCAAGCCGGAGAATAACCAGCAGGTAAAGGACTATATCCTGGAACTCTATCAGCGGGTGTAAGGCGTGCCGGATCTGCAGGGGGATCTTCCGCATACATTATCCGTGCCAGGCATGAGTGCGGAGTGGACCGATAGAGGATTTCTGCAGGATTCGGTCCAGAATAAGCGCTGTATTTCCTGATTTTTCGAGTTAAGAAAGGGCAGAGGTGTGTGATATAGAAAAATTCTCTGTTTTGGCTATAAGTCCAGATATACCATTCTACCGGCAGATTTAAGCCCCAAAAGAGGCATTAAGTGGACTTATTGCTTCAAAAATTTCCCAGAGGTCCATTCCCTCAAAAATTACGTGAAACCCACCCGGCCAGCGAAAACCTGCTTTGGATGTCCTGCCGCAAGCAATTAAAGGCAGCCATCCATAGGTTCCCAACCGGCTAAAACCTGTTCCCGGCCATAGCCCGCCGCCTCCTGTGCTGTCAGCTGGCAGGAAAAATCCGCCCGGCCATCAGCGGCGCTGCCGGGGCCATAGCAGGCGTATTCCCCATAGTAAAAATGTCCGTGGGTCTTCCCCCAGTCTTCCCATCCGACAGGATGGATATGTTCATCCATAAAGCACTCCAGGTAGACCGTGCGGGCATATTCCCGCCAGGGACGCCCCAGATAGACGGAGCCCGGAGGACAGTCGCTGCGCAGCCTGCAGCTGTGAAACACATATCCGTATGCCTGCTCCCGGGGAGTGGAGGCGGCGGTCAGATAGCCGTAGATCTGCTGTCCCTGGGGGCTCTCCGGCGGCAGCTGCTCCGGCCGGGCGTCAAAGCGCTCGCAGGCCTCAAAATCCGGCTGGGCCGCAAAGATCTCGCCGGCCTCAAACTAGCAGATCGCCCCACCGAAAATAAAGTTCACATCCCCCTGAATATAGCAGTGCTCGTAGTACTGCCTGCCCATGGTGCGGGGCAGATGCTCCCCCGGGCCGACAAAGCCCCCGGGCTGGGCCTCTTTTAAGGGCAGCGGCGCCGTAAACAGCGTGTCCTGGCTGCCCAGCAGGCGGCAATGCTTCAGATGGAGCCGATCCCCGTCCGCATACAAAGCAATGGCCTGTCCCACCCTGCGGCCGCAGCCCGCATCGTTCCGGATCGTCAGCTGTTCCAGCGTCACATCGTGGGTATGAATACGGAAAGCTGCGGTACGAAAAGTCCCTCTCTGGCTGCCGTCCTCCAGCACCTGTCGGGCATAATCTCCCCAGACCAGCACCGTATCCTGGGCGCTGCTGCCCAGAAGCGTCACATAGGGGCGCTCCAGCACCAGCTTCTCCCGGTAAACGCCGGGGGCAATATGGATTACCACAGGAGGCAGCTCCTCATCAGGAGCAGGATAGGCGGCAGGAGAGGGCGCATAGCCCCGGCTGGCATAGGCAATGGCCTCCCCGATGGTGGCAAAACAGGGATCGGGCTGCGCACCGCCCACATAAATATGCAAGATATCGTTCATAGATGCTCCTTTCCGGCGTAAGTCAAATCCCTGCAAAAAACAGCCGGGATCTGACTCTCACAGCAGTCGCCGGATGTGCGTGCAAGCCCGCACGCCCGGCTCGTTGCCTGCAAAAATAAACAGCCTGCTGCATGACTACAGCAGGCTCTCAATATACAGTGTAGGATTCTCTGCCAGATCCACATTTTCATCGCTGCACCGGACCACGGGGCGGGATAGCTTCATCTTATTGATGAAAATGATTTCGCCTTCCCTGCCGTCACTTAAGCGGCAGCGGTTCTGTATGTAGGAATTGACAATGTTTTCCAGAAAACAAAGCACATATTTTACATCATATTTCTGCAGCCCCTCGGCCTCAAAGCTCTCAATCACCTTAAAGGGGCAGATAGGCCCCCGGTATACCCGGGCGGCTGTCATAGCGTCATAAACATCGGCAATGGCCACGACCTTGGCATAGGAATCAATCTGGCTGCCCTTTAAGCCCAGCGGATAACCGGAGCCGTCGCAGCGCTCATGATGCATCAGCGCGGCATTGCATATGCGCTCGTCCACGTTCTGCTCCTTGAGGATCTGATACCCTTCCAACGGATGCTTTTGGATCTGCTGGTATTCCAGATCGGTCAGCTTGTCGGGCTTGGAAATAATGTCAAGGGGAATCAGCAGTTTACCAACGTCATGGAGCAGCCCGCAGGCTGTAACCAGCTCCGTCTCCGCATCCGAAAGCTTCAGCCAGTGGGCAAACACATTGCAGATCAATCCCACATTCAGACAATGAGCAAAGGTGGAATCATCATATTCCCGCATATTGTGAAGCAGATCCAGAATGCCGATGTTGCCGGTGGTATTGGCAACCATGCTGAGGGAGCGGTCTAAAAGCTCCTTGACTTCCAGCTTGGTATTTTTCTCTACCACATTGTTAATCATATTTTTAAAGACATCCACTTCAATCTCATATTCTTTTTTAAAGGCCTGAAATTCCGGACTGCTTTTTAACCGTTCAAAATAGGAGGGAGAATCGAGAAAATGCTCAGGCTCCGGCGGGGAAAGGATTTCGTCCTTTACGTGTACCGTCAGAATGCCATAAAGATCCAGTTTGGTGATCAGTGAATCTGTGAGTACGGTATCCTTGGGCAGCACCATCTGATGATTGGGAGTCATCACATCGTCCGCCACAACCATACCGGGAACTAATTGTAGGGTAGAAAGTCTCTTCATGCGGCCATTTTCCCTCCTGAGCAGTAAGCCTTTTCAACGACTTTAATTATAGCGAAAAAACCATAGGATGTCAATTTTTAACATAAAGTTTACAAAATGTTAAGGGATAAGTATTTTCTAAGGTTGAATCCTGAACGTAAATCTGTTACAATGATTCTGTTCGGGCCTTAGTTATTGGGGCTCCAGGTAAAAAAGAGCAGGCGGGGCCTGCCGTATGCGGAAAAGAGATCATTATAGGATAGGTGCAGTATCAGGCGGAGCCTGGGATGGCACGGAAAGGAAAATATGAAGCTAACGGAAAAAATATTTGGCACGCACAGTCAGCGGGAGTTAAAGCGCATTATGCCTGTGGTGGATCAGATCGAGGCGCTTCGTCCCCAGATGCTGGAACTGACGGATGAGCAGATGAAAGCCAGGACGGAGGAGTTCAAGGGGCGTCTGGCAGGCGGGGAAAGCCTGGATGATCTGCTGCCGGAGGCCTATGCACTGGTGCGTGAGGCGGCCAGAAGAGTGCTGAATACAGAGCATTACCGGGTGCAGCTGATCGGTGGTGTGATCCTGCATCAGGGCCGTATCGCCGAGATGAAGACCGGTGAGGGCAAAACCCAGACCTGTCTGCTGCCCGCCTATTTAAATGCCCTGGAGGGGAAAGGCGTCCATGTGGTGACGGTCAATGACTATCTGGCGAAGCGTGACGCAGAGTGGATGGGCCAGGTGCATGAGTTCCTGGGACTGACTGTGGGCGTGGTCTTAAACAGCATGACCCCGGAGGAACGCCAGAAAGCCTACAACTGCGACATCACCTATGTGACCAACAATGAGCTGGGCTTTGACTATCTGCGGGACAATATGGTGATCTATAAGGAACAGCTGGTGCTGCGGGGCCTGCACTATGCCATCATCGACGAGGTGGACTCGGTGCTGATTGATGAAGCCCGGACGCCGTTGATTATCTCCGGGCAGAGCGGCAAATCTACGGCTCTGTATGAGATGTGCGATATGCTGGCAAGACAGATGAAGCGGGGCGATGATGTGCAGCAGCTCTCCAAGATGGATGCGCTAATGGGCATTGTGCAGGAGGAAAATGGGGACTTTATCGTCAACGAAAAGGATAAGGTCATCAATCTGACCGCCGCCGGTGTGGAAAAGGTGGAGAAATTCTTCCATATCGAAAATTTTGCCGATCCCGAGAATCTGGAGATCCAGCACAATATCATTCTGGCCCTGCGGGCGCATAATCTGATGTTCCGGGATCAGGACTATGTGGTAAAGGATGACCAGGTACTGATCGTGGATGAGTTTACCGGACGTATTATGCCGGGCCGCCGGTATTCCGACGGTCTGCATCAGGCCATTGAGGCTAAGGAGCGGGTAAAGGTAAAGCGGGAGAGCAAGACCCTGGCTTCCATCACGTTTCAGAACTTCTTTAATCTGTTTGAAAAGAAATGCGGCATGACCGGTACGGCGCTGACCGAGGAAAACGAGTTCCGGGATATTTACGGCATGGACGTGGTGGAAGTGCCCACCCATAAGCCCATAGCCAGAAAAGATCTGCAGGACGCAGTATACAAGACCCGGGCGGAGAAGCTGAAAGCCATCGTGGATGCGGTGGAGGAGGCCCACGCCAAGGGACAGCCGGTGCTGGTGGGTACCATCACCATTGATGCCAGTGAGGAATTGAGCAAGCTGCTGAATAAAAAGGGAATTCCCCACAAGGTCTTAAATGCCAAATTCCATGAGCTGGAGGCCGAGATCGTGGCGGACGCCGGTATCCATGGGGCGGTGACCATCGCCACCAACATGGCAGGCCGTGGTACGGATATCAAGCTGGATGAGGAAGCCAGAGCCGCAGGGGGCCTGAAGATCATCGGCACAGAGCGCCATGAGTCCCGCCGGATCGACAACCAGCTGCGGGGACGTTCCGGCCGTCAGGGAGATCCGGGTGAATCCAAGTTCTATATCTCTCTGGAGGATGATCTGATGCGGCTGTTCGGCTCCGAGCGGCTGATCAGTATGTTTAACGCCCTGGGCATTCCCGAGGGACAGGAGATCGAGCATAAGGCGCTGACCAATGCCATTGAATCCGCCCAGAAAAAGATCGAGAACAATAACTTTGGCATCAGAAAGAATCTGCTGGAATATGACCGTGTCATGAGCGAGCAGAGAGAGATCATCTACGATGAGAGAAGCCGGGTATTAAACGGCGAAAGCATGAGGGACGTGATCTTCAAGATGATCACTGACATTACGGAGAATGCCGTGGACATCTCTATCGGAGACGAGGGGGATGCGGATGAATGGGATTATAATGAGTTAAATACCCTGCTGCTGCCCACCGTGCCCATAGAGCCGGTGACCCGGGAGCGGGTGCTGAAGCCCAAAAAGAACGGCCTGAAGCAGCAGCTCAAGGAAGAGGCAGTCAAGCTCTATGAGTCCAAGGAAGCGGAGTTCCCGGATGCGGAGGCGATCCGGGAGATCGAGCGGGTGATCCTGCTGAAGGTGATCGACCGGAAATGGATGGATCATATTGACGATATGGAGCAACTCCGCCAGGGTATCGGTCTGCAGGCTTACGGGCAGAGAGATCCGCTGGTGGAATATAAGATGAACGGTTACGAGATGTTTGATGAGATGACCCAGAACATCAAGGAAGAGACCGTGCGCCTGCTGTTCCACATCAAGATCGAGCAAAAGGTGGAGCGTGAGCAGGTGGCCCAGGTCACCGGTACCAACAAGGATGAGTCCCTGACCAAGGCGCCCGCCAAGCGTGCCGCAGCCAAGGTCTATCCCAACGATCCCTGTCCCTGCGGCAGCGGCAAGAAATATAAGCAGTGCTGCGGAAGAGCCGGAAAGTAGGCTCTCCGAACAAAATTTTTATCTTCTGAAAGGCGGTGACGCAAAGTGGTAGAATTAGATGCAATGAAGTCAGAACTGCTGACTTACGAAACTCCATTAGCGGAAGTGAGGGATTCACTTTGACCTTGCTAACAAGGCCAAGAGAATCGAAGAACTGGAGATGGAGATGGAGGCTCCGGGTTTCTGGGACGATCCTGACCGCTCCAACAAGCTGATGAAAGAACTGAAAAACATGAAAGATACCGTGGAGGGCTTCCGCAAGCTGGAAAACCAGTATGACGATATCCTGACCCTGATTGAGATGGGCTATGAGGATGAGGACGCCTCTCTGATTCCGGAGATCCGGGGAGAACTGGACGAATTTACCGGTGAGCTGGAGGAACTGCGCATCGGCACGCTTCTGTCCGGCGAGTATGATAAAAACAATGCGATCCTGAAGCTGAACGCCGGAGCAGGCGGTACCGAGAGCTGCGACTGGTGCAGTATGCTGTACCGCATGTATACCCGCTGGGCGGAACGCAAGGGCTTTACCGTGGAAGTGCTGGATTATCTGGACGGGGATGAGGCCGGTATCAAGTCCGTGACTTTCCAGGTCAACGGCACCAATGCCTACGGTTATCTGAAATCAGAGAAAGGGGTACACCGCCTGGTGCGGATATCACCTTTCAATGCCCAGGGAAAACGGCAGACCTCCTTTGTGTCCCTGGATGTGATGCCGGATATCGAAGAGGACCTGGATGTGGAGATCGATGAGAAGGATTTGCGCATTGATACCTATCGAAGCAGCGGCGCCGGAGGACAGCATATCAATAAGACCTCCTCGGCCATTCGTATCACCCACATTCCCACGGGAACGGTGGTACAGTGCCAGAACGAGCGCAGCCAGTTCCAGAACAAGGATAAGGCCATGCAGATGCTGAAAGCCAAGCTGTATCTTTTAAAACAGGAGGCCAATGTGGAGAAGCTTTCCGATATCCGGGGCGAGGTCAAGGATATTGCCTGGGGCAACCAGATCCGTTCCTATGTGCTCCAGCCCTATAAGCTGGTAAAGGATCTGCGCACGGAGGTGGAGAGCGGCAATGCGGACGCCGTGCTGGACGGCGCATTGGATCCCTTTATCAATGGCTATCTGAAATGGCTGAGCGTCCAGGGGAAAGCAAAGCAGGAGCAGTAACCCCCCGGAAGCAGCAGAAAACGAGACAGAAGCATAAACCATACAAAAAGCTGCCATGCCGCTGATCAAGGGCATGACAGCTTTTTCGGTATTTATTTTTATGCTATCCCGGTTACGGTATATCCGGCTTTTTCGATGGCTTCTTTTATGACGGTATCGGGGATTTCACGATTCATGGAAACCACCACCTTACCCCGCTTCAGATGCACGACAGCGGAGGCGCCGTTGATGGAATTGACTGCTTCCATCACCCTGTTTACACAGTGCTGGCAGCTCATCCCCTCCACCGTAAAGGTTTTTCTGGCAATTACCCCAGTCAGCTTTTTCTTATGCGCTTTGTAGGTACCTCCGCCGCAGCAGCTTCCCTCACCACGGAAATGCTTTATGCTGGATCGGACGGCCAGTGCGAGGATAAGGACTAAAATGACGATAATGATAACGTTTGTCATAATTTTCTTTCATCTCTCTTGCGATTACTTTTTCTGGGGGCTGCTGCTGCAGCAGGCTTCTCCGCTCTTTTTGCCGCAGGAGCCGTTGTAAGGACAGCCAATACATGTTTTCCCTTTTTTCTTTGACCGATACAGATAGGCAACAGCAAGCCCCTCCAGAATCACTAACAGGGCAATAATAATGATATTTACCATAAATATTACACCTCACATATCCATTCGCTGCACAGCAGCGGGGGAGATCATCAGCTGGCTTTCTTCATGCTATGCAGTGCATACTCCGTATTGAGCTTTCTGTTGGAGCGGATGCACAGATAAACCACGATTGCAGCCATAATCGCTACAGCGATCAGACCGGGGAAGAAGCCTGCGCCCAGAGCGCCGGTGGTGATCAGAGTGCCTACCTGGTATACCAGGAAACCGATGGTATAGCCGACACCCAGCTGCAGGCAGATACCGCCCCATAACCATTTCGCACTCTTCATCTCAGAGTTCATAGCGCCGATTGCTGCAAAGCAGGGCGGGGTGAACAGGTTGAACATCAGGTAAGCTAGGGCAGCTACCTTGGTCATGGCAAAGATGGTAGCCACTTCTGCACCGGCACCCTCAACCAGAGCCAGCTCTTCTGTATCAATGAAATTGGTCACGCCGTAGCAGACAGCCAGGGTACCTACCACGTTCTCCTTGGCGATAAAGCCGGTGAAAGCAGCAGCAGCCAGCTGCCATGCATGATACCCCACGATGGGAATCAGCACATAGGCGAAAGGCGTAGCGATGGAAGCCAGGATGGAGGTATTCTCCATACCTTCCTCCACCAGCTGCAGATGCCAGTTGAAGCTCTGCATGATCTGTACTACGGTGTTACATACCAGGATGATGGTAGCAGCCTTTACGATATAAACCCATCCACGGCCGCACATGGAGATAAATGCACGCTTTAAGCTGGGCAGCTTGTATTCCGGCAGCTCGATGATGAAGAAAGACTTTCTCACCTTGTAACCGGCAATCTTATTCATCAGCAGCGCACAGAGCAAGATCAGGACAATGCCCACGAAGTACATCAGTGTGCCCACCCAGGAAGCATCGGCAAAGAAAGCGCCGGCAAACAGGGCAATAACGGGCAGCTTAGCGCCGCAGGGCATAAACGGAGTCAGCATAGCAGTGGCTCTGCGCTCACGCTCATTGCGGATGGTACGGCAGGCCATGACACCGGGGATCGCACAGCCGGTACCGATGACAAAGGGCATAACGGACTTGCCGGACAGGCCCACTTTCTTGAAGATGGGATCCAGCACTACAGTAGCCCGGGCCATGTAACCGCAGTCCTCCAGCAGGGCGATCAGGAAGTACATTACCATTACCAGGGGCAGGAAGCCTACCACGGCACCCACACCGCCGATAATACCGTCAACGATCAGAGCAGACAGGAACGGATTGGCATTTTCCATCCAGCCTGCAGCCACCTCCTGGAAGCTCTCGATCCAGCCCACCAGAATATCGGCAATCCAGGGACCGACCCAAGCCTGGGAGATCTGGAATACCAGGAACATAACCACAGCTAAGATCAGCAGTCCCGCAATGGGGTTGGTGATTACCGCATCAATCTTATCCTGCGAGTTGCGCTCCTTGGTCAGAACCTTACGCTTCTCCACCTTGGCAACGATCTTGTTGACAAAATCAAAACGCTTACGGTCAGCCTCCTCCACTTCCTTTTTGCTGGTCAGATCAATATCCTCCTGTACATAAGGGGCTTTCTGGCCTTTTCCGTTCAGGGAAGCGGCAGCCTCCAC
>JAGANP010000217.1 GCA_017624175.1 Lachnospiraceae bacterium
CAGGCCGAACGGTTATATTTTTTACATAAAAGCAGCAGAAAAAGCAAAAACATGCTTTTGATGCTGCTATATTTATGTTATACTATGAAGTAGGGCATTATATAATGTTCAGGATAAATAATCAGAAATATGCACTGCGACATAGATAGGAGTTTGAAAGGGCAGTTTATGGATAAGGTATTTCATCATCAGGCGCATGAACGTATCCGGAGACGCACGGAGCGGCAGGCGGAGCGGTTTCGACGGCGGTATCAGAAAGAGCACAGACTCTATCATGCGATAAGGGAAAATGCGGATGATATCCTGCATTCCTCCAATTTCCGCAAGACGAGGCAGCATGTACAGCATGGCAGTATGACGGTAAATAACCATTGCATGGATGTGGCGAAATCTAGTCTGGCGATCAGTGAAAGGCTGGAAAAGCTGCATATATACTGCAACCGCAGAGAACTGATACGGGGAGCTCTGCTGCATGATTATTTTCTCTATGACTGGCATGATAAGGAGCATGTACAGATTCACAATCTGCATGGCTTTTATCATCCGGGAATTGCCCTGCAGAATGCTGCTGCGGAGTATCAACTGACACCACGGGAGAGGGATATTATTAAGAAGCACATGTGGCCTCTGACGGTGGTGCCGCCCATGTGCAGAGAAGCATGGATCGTGACCGCAGCGGATAAATGGTGTTCTGCCATGGAGACCGTGCATCTGCACAGAGGACATGGCGCATTACGAGTAAAGGTAAAGACCGGCAGTGCAGACACTATTTGAACAATTACAACAATATAGCAGATCAGAGATATATCCCTATCATATGCCCGGGCATAAACGCCAGGGGATGGGAGAATTATCGGCGGGATTGGCGCAGCTGGATATTACGGAGATAGAGGGATTTGATAATCTGCATCAGCCGGAGGGAATATTACAGGAAATGCAGCAATATGCCGCCAGCGTATATGGAGCGGAAGAAACTTTTTACCTGGTAGGGGGCAGTACCTGTGGGATTCTCAGTGCGGTCAGCGCTGCCATTCCCCGAGGGGGTAAGCTGCTGATAGCCCGTAATTGCCATAAGTCCGTTTACCATGCGGCATATCTTAGGGAGCTGCAGCTTTCCTATCTTTATCCCCGGCTGCTGCCGGAGATAGGGATCTGTGAGGCTGTCACAGCCGGACAGGTGCAGGAGGCGTTGACTGCAGAGCCGGACGTTTGCGGCGTACTGATCGTATCTCCTACCTATGAGGGAAGAATTGCAGAGGTGGAGAGGATTGCCGGAGTCGTTCATGAGTATGGCATTCCCCTGATTGTAGATGAGGCGCATGGCGCACATCTGGGCTTTCATCCGGCGTTCGCTGCAGGCAGCAGCCGGGCCGGTGCGGATCTGGTGGTCACCAGTGTGCACAAGACATTACCGGCAATGACACAGACAGCACTGCTGCATGTGAAAGGGAAACGGATCGATCGAGAAAGGCTGCGGCGTTTTCTGCGGATCTATCAGAGCAGCAGTCCCTCTTATGTGCTCATGGCCAGCATTGATAATGCAGTACGCCTGGCGGCGGAGGGAGAAGCTCTCTTTGAGCAGCTGTATGAGAACTGGAATAGTTTGCTGGAGCGGTTATCTGTCCTTAAGAACCTGACGGTTTGGCCTGCAGCAGCGATGGCAAAAATTGAATATCAGAAACATCAGGATATTGGGAAATTAGTGATTTCTGTGAAAAATACGGACCTGACCGGGAAAGAATTATATAGTAGGCTGCTGGAGGAATACGGGCTGCAGATGGAGATGGCAACTGACAGCTATGTACTGGCCATGTTTACGATTGGAGATACCTTTGACGGGTATGAGCGGCTGGCAGATGCACTGCTGGAGATTGACAGAGGACTAAAGCGGACAAGGCAGGCGGAAATCAACAGGGAATATCCATCCGGGAAAAGGGAACAGGTGCCATTTGCCCGGGCCTGGGATACTCCTGGAGCGTGGGTTCCGCTAAAGGAGGCCGCAGACAGATATGTGGGGGAATTCCTGAATATTTACCCGCCCGGAATCCCCATCTTGGTACCCGGAGAACGTATGGAGAATGCAGACCAAAGGCTAATAGAGCAGTATTTAACGGATGGCCTGAATGTGCAGGGAATATCCGTGCGGGAGGGTGTGCCCGGACTGAAAGTACTTGCCGAAAAATATTTGTCAGGATGATACAACATAACATCATTATAAGGAATAGAAAGGGTTTAAATATGAGAAAAACAAAAATTGTTTGTACCATTGGACCGGCTTGTGAGACGGAAGAAAAATTAAAGGAGCTGATGCTGGCAGGTATGGATGTGGCCAGGTTTAATTTTTCTCACGGCACCCACGAGGAGCAGAAACGGAAGCTGGAGATGGTATGCAAGGTCAGGGAGGAACTGGGATTGCAGGTGGCAACCATGCTGGATACCAAGGGCCCGGAGATCCGCCTGCGGGATTTTGAGGGCGGCAGGGCAGAGCTGGTGTCGGGCCAGAGATTTGTTCTGACTACGGAGGAGATTCTGGGAAACAGTGAGAGAGCCGCTATTTCCTATAAAAATCTGAAAAAGGATATCACCGTGGGCACGCATATCCTGATTGATGATGGACTGATTGAAATGTGTGTGGACGAGATCACGGATACGGAAATTATCTGTACCGTCATTAACGGAGGCGCAGTATCCAATCATAAGGGGGTCAATGTGCCCGGTGTGATCCTCTCCATGCCTTATATCAGTGATGTGGACAGGGCGGATATCCTGTTTGGCATTGAGATGGGTTATGAGTTTCTGGCGGCTTCCTTTGCCAGAACCAAGGAGGATATTCTGGAGGTGCGCAGGATTCTGGAGGAGCACCACAATGATATGAAGATCATTGCCAAGATTGAAAATATGCAGGGCATAGAGAATCTGGAGGAGATTCTGGAGGTGTCCGACGGTGTTATGGTAGCCAGAGGTGATATGGGTGTGGAGATCCCCATTGAGGAGATCCCTGCCCTGCAGAAACGGATGATCAAGATGGCAGTGTCCCAGGGCAAGCATGTGATTACGGCCACACAGATGCTGGAGTCCATGATCAAGAATCCCCGTCCCACAAGAGCGGAGGTAACG
>JAGANP010000027.1 GCA_017624175.1 Lachnospiraceae bacterium
CCGGATCCCGATGACCTCCTCCAGGGTGTCATAGGGCTTTCCCACGGGGGACAGCAGTTCATCCCCGGGCCGCAGATTGCTCATCAGTGCCAGGGCCAGGGCATGGGTGCCGCAGGTGATCTGGGGGCGCACCAGGGCGTCCTCCGTATGAAAGACCGAAGCATAGACCTGCTCTAAGGTGTCCCTGCCCAGATCGTTGTAGCCATATCCGGTGGTGCCCAGCAGACAGGCCTCGCTGACCTGATGATCCTGCATCCCTTTCAGCACCTTCAGCTGGTTGTATTCCGCAGTGGCATCGATCCGGTCAAAACGCTCCCGGAGCCTGCCGATAATCGTCTCTCCGTATGCATATATTTCTCTGGAAATCCCCAGGGCCTCATACATATCATATCCCATATTCCTCGTTTCCTCTCTTAAAAGTATTACAAGATTCCCGCCGCCCGCAGATGCTGCTGCATGGCTTCCAGGATTCTGTCATCATCATAGCCGTAATCCGGCTTATTCAGCCAGATCACTTCCTTTTCCCGGCGAAACCAGGTCAGCTGCCGCTTGGCAAAATGCCGGGTGTCCCGCTTGATGCGGTAGACCGCTTCCTCCAGCGAAAGCTCCCCGGCCAGATAGTCCAGGATCTCCTTATAGCCCAGGCCCTGCATGGATACCATATCCCGGCGGCAGCCCTGGTTCATCAGGCGCTGTACCTCCTCCACCAGTCCCTCTGCCAGCATCCGGTCCACCCGCTGTTCGATGCGCTGATAGAGCTTCTCCCGGTCATCATTCAGGACAAAATAACAGCTGCGGTAGGCGGCTTCTTTTTCCGCCTCCTGCGCATTGTGGGCCGAGATCGGCTGACCGGTCAGCTGATAGAATTCCAGCGCCCGGATCACCCGCTTGACATTGTGGGCGTGAATCGCCTGAGCGGAAGCGGGATCCACAGCCGCCAACCTCCGGTGCAGCACCTCGGGGCCCTGCTCCTTGGCCAGGGTCTCCAACTGCCGCCGGTACGCTGTGTTTTCCTGGTTTTCCGTGAAATCCACATCCTTCAGCACCGCCTGAATATAAAAGCCGGTGCCCCCGGTGAGGATGGGAATATGTCCCCGCTCATAGATGCCTTCCATGGCCTGTTTGCAGAGCTTCTGGAACACCACCACATTGAACTCCTCTGCCGGATCCAGAATATCGATCAGATGGTGGGGGACGCCCTCCATCTCCCGGGGCCGGATCTTGGCGGAACCGATGTCCATGCCCCGATAGACCTGCATGGAATCTGCGGAAAGAATTTCTCCGCCTGTGGTCTTGGCCAGCCGGATGGACAAGGCCGTCTTGCCCACTGCCGTGGGGCCTGTCAGTACGATCAAAGGTCTCATCGCTTGAATTTTTTCTCCATTTCATATTTGCTCATGGATATGATGGTGGGTCTTCCATGAGGACAGTTGTAGGGATTTTCCAGTGTCAGCAGCTCGTCGATCAGCTTCTGGGCTTCCTGGGTGCTGAGCCGGTTATTGCCCTTTACCGCCGCCTTACAGGACATGGAGGCGATCTTTTCCCGCACAGCGGTCAGATCTCCCCGGATACCGCCCTCCAAAAGCTCATCCAGTACCGACAGGAACAGCTCCTTTTCCTGACAGCCGTAGAGATCCACCGGGACGCTGCGGATGGCATATTCGCTGCCGCCGAAGGGCTCCACCTCAAAGCCCAGCTGGGCAAAGACCTCCGCATATTCCCGGTACACGGTCTCCTCCTGCCCGGAAAGGCTGACGATAATGGGGGGCATCAGGTTCTGGGTCACCAGCTTTTTCTCATGATACTGCTTCATAAAACGCTCATATTTCACCTTCTCATGGGCCGCATGCTGATCGATGATAAACAGCTTATCTTCATATTCGATCAGCCAGTAGGTGTCAAACACCTGACCGATCAGTTTAAAGTATACCCGTTTCTCCGGCGTCAGTACCTTATCTTCAAACAATTCCCCCTGCCGGTAATCCTGCATCTGTCGGCGGTCCGCCTCATACCGCATCTCTTCCATGACCCTATACTGTCTGCTGCGGTTGGCCTCAAAGGGCTCCGGCGCCTCCTGGGGCTTCTCCTTTTTCTCGGCCAGCGGCAGCTCCGGTATCCCGCCGTTTTCCGTCTTCTGCAGCAGCGTCTCCCTGGCTTTTGCAGGATCGGGAATCGTATGGATCAGCGGTCCTGGTCCGGGACCGGGCGCATTCGGAGCGGTCTGTCCCGGCTTTATCATCTCCCGGAGCAGCTTTTCCGTCTGGTCGGCGGGCTGCTTTCCCTCAATCCCCACATCGGGGATCATCTCCCGGTTACGCAGGCGCTCCCGAATGCCTGCGGATACCGCCTCAAAGATTCCGGGTCCGTCTAAGAATCGTACCTCCATCTTGGAGGGATGCACATTTACATCCACCTTGGAGATATCCTTCAGCGTGATGTGCAGCACACATAGGGGAAATTTATGCTGCATCAGATATTCCCGATAGCCCTCCTCGATGGCCTTGCTCAGCAGGGTGCTGCGGATATATCTGCCGTTTAAAAAATAGATCTCATAATTGCGGTTGGAACGCACCACCGCCGGTGTCCCCAGATAGCCGTCCAGAATCAGTTCCTCCGTCTCCAGGCGAAAGGGCACCAGATTCTGGATCATCTCCCTGCCGTAAATACGGTAGATTACCTCCCGGAGTTCCCCGTTGCCCGAGGTATAGAACCGGGTCTGGCTGCCCACAATGAATTTAAAGGAGATATCCGGCCGGGACAGGGCCATATGCTCCATCAGATCAATGATATAGCCCGCCTCCGCAGTGGGGCTCTTTAAGAATTTGCGCCGTACGGGAGTGTTGAAAAACAGATTGCGGATCAGAAAGGTGGTGCCTCCCGGAGCGCCCACCTCCTCAAAGGAGATCTCCCTGGGCCCCTCCAGTACCATGCGGGTGCCGGTCAGGGCGTCAGCCGTCTTGGTGATGACCTCCACCATGGCCACTGCGGAAATGCTGGATAAAGCCTCTCCCCGGAACCCCAGGCTGGCAATCCGGGACAGGTCCTCCGCATTGTCAATCTTGCTGGTGGCATGGCGCAGAAAGGCGGTGCGCAGCTGCTCCCGCTCAATTCCCGAGCCGTTGTCGGTAATGCGGATAAAGCTGATGCCGCCCTCCTTGATCTCCACGGTAATGGAATCCGCTCCCGCATCAATGGCGTTCTCCACCAGCTCCTTTACCACACTGGCGGGGCGTTCCACCACCTCCCCGGCGGCGA
>JAGANP010000218.1 GCA_017624175.1 Lachnospiraceae bacterium
AGGTCATCCATGAAGCCAATATCGGCGCGGTGTGCGTGGAGAGCCGTCCCCATCCGGATTTTTGCGGGCCGAAGTGGTGGCAGGATATGGATATCATTCTGGACGAGGCGAAAAAGCGGGGGATGAAGGTGTGGATTTTGGATGACAGCCATTTCCCCACCGGATATGCCAATGGAGCGCTGAAAAATAAGCCGGATTACCTGCGGAAACAGAGCATTTACTATCGTGAGTATTTCTGCAGGGAAGGGGAAAAACTTCATATTTCCAGGGAGGAACTGGAGACTGCCCGCAGGATCAGACAGGGAGCATGCAAATCTGAAGAAGAAATTCCGGATGGCTGGTTTAAGGATGACCGCCTGCTGGGAGTGTATGCGTTTCATGCCGGCGATTCCTGGTTGGATTTAAAGGAGTTTATCAGGGACGGAGAACTGAACTGGACTGCGCCGGGAGCGGGCTGGAAAGTGTATGCCATGCATCTGACTAAAAATACCGGGTATCGGCGGAACCATATCAATATGATGGATGCTAAATCCTGCCGGGTGCTGATTGATGCTGCTTATGAGCCCCATTATGCGCATTATAAGGAATACTTCGGCACGGTGATCGAGGGATTTTTCTCGGATGAACCGGAACTGGGCAATGGACGGCTGTATGACACCTATTCCTATCTGGGCACGGATATGGATTTTCCCTGGAGCCGGGAGCTGGAAGAAGCGTTAAAGGCGAAGCTGGGAAGTGATTATCCGGCAAAGCTGGCCCTTTTGTGGAACAATGATGCGGATCCGGATGAAATTGCCAGGCTGCGATATACCTATATGGATCAGGTGACACGCCTTGTGGCAAAGGAGTTTTCCTGTCAGATCGGCGACTGGTGCCGGGAGCGGGGCGTGAAATATATTGGACATTTGATCGAGGACAATTTCCAGCACGCCCAGACGGCTTCCTCTCTGGGTCACTGTTTCCGGGGACTTTGGGGGCAGGATATGGCCGGAATCGATAACATCGGCGGCCAGGTAATTCCCCAGGGAGAAGACCGCAACAAGGATACAGATCAGGTTCCCCAGGGAGAGTTTTTCCACTATATGCTGGGAAAATTCGCCAGTTCCTATGGGGCGCTGGATCCGAAAAAACACGGAGATTCCATGTGTGAGATCTTTGGCGCATATGGCTGGGGCGCTGGTGTGCGGCTGGAAAAATATCTGGCGGACCATTTTCTGGTGCGGGGAATCAACCATTATGTGCCCCATGCTTTTTCCGCCCGGCCTTATCCGGATTACGACTGTCCGCCCCATTTTTATGCCCAGGGAAACAATCCCCAGTACCGTCACTTTGGAGAGCTGATGAAATATATGAACCGGGTATGCGAACTCATTCACGGAGGCGTACATATCGCCCGGACTGCGGTGCTTTATCATGGAGAGGGTGACTGGACCGGCAGGCCCATGCCCTGCTATAAGGCTGCCAGAAAACTCTACGATGCCCAGATCGATTATGATTACATTCCCCAGGATGTTTTCGGAGAGCCGGATGCATGGAAGACCGTGATCGGGGAAGGCATGCTTAAGGTGAATACCCAGGAATACCGGGTGTTTTGCGTGCCCTATAGCCAGTATGTGACGGAAGCTTTGGCCAGGGCGGTGGTCGATATGCGGGATACCGGTGTGTGTGTCGTGTTTATAGGCGGATATCCGGAGGGCATCTGCAATCCTGCGGAGGATTCCGGCGCTCATACAGCCGTGCTGCTGGCCCAGCTGCGGAAATGTCCTGTGGTTTCTTTGGAGGAGGCGGCCGCATTTGTGCGGCAGCAGGGCGGCGCTGATGTGTCCCTCTGGCCGGCAAATGATCGTCTGCGCTGTTATCACTATGTACATGAGGATAAAACCTCGGTGTATATGCTGGTGAACGAGGGAACAGAGGATTACTGCGGAACCCTGGAGCTGGGACAGGAAGGCGGCTGTTATCTGTACAATGCCTGGGAGAACTGTCTGGAAACTGCGGATTGCGCGGATGGCAGGCTGCAGATCTGCGTGGAGCCCCGAAAGTCCTGCATTGTGATCTTTGACGGAGCCTGAGACAGTGCAGAGGTGAAAGCCGCGGCAAAAGCCGTGATAAAGGCCGGCGGCGATGAGAAAAATTTTGACGGCAGATGGCAGCGAAGCGTCTGCAGATCCCGGGATTATCCGGCCTTCAGCAAGGCAAAGAAAGTGACACTTCCGGATCGGTTGTGGGAGGAACAGCCGACCTTTTCCGGCTATGTGCGCTATGACAACTGCTTTGTGGCTGAGGCGGGCGAGAAGTTGGTGCTGGAGATTACCGATGCCTATGAGGGCGTGGAAGTCTGGGTGAACGGAATAAACCTGGGCATTCAGATCGTGCCGGTTTATCTCTATGACATATCCGGTGCGGTGAAAGAAGGAAAAAATACGGTGCGCATTGAGGTGGCTACCACGCTGGAGAGGGAACAGCCCGATCAGACCTGGGTGTCGGAAACAAAAAGCCCTACGGGCATTAACGGTGTGGTAAAACTGTGGAGAAAATGATGAAAATCGGTGTCATAAGTGATCTGCACTTATTCAACAAAATCACAAATATAGAACGGGCGCTTTCTAAACTGCAGGATGTGGAGTTGCTTTTTATTGCCGGTGATATTGCGGACCGTGCGCAGGAAAAGCAATATGACATTCTGGTAAAATTGATCCATGATCATTTGAATGGTATGCCCGTGTACTGTGTTTCCGGCAATCATGATAATCCGGCAAAGGATGATGCAAATTACAGGAATTTTGAAGTAAAAATAAACTGCGAATATCCTTCCATCGTTGACGGGAGCGGAGCCTTTTACAAATATATCAATGAGGATCTGGATTTGATCGGGCTCAACCCGGTATATCACCAAAAGCAGTTTTATTTTTCAGGCAAAGGACAGCAGTTGGCTTTTCTGGAGGAGCAGCTGAGGATAAGCCCGGCAAAATATCATATTATTTTATGCCATCCGCCCCTCACCGCGCATAACCCTCAGAGAACAGCG
>JAGANP010000219.1 GCA_017624175.1 Lachnospiraceae bacterium
GAAAAGGACGAGGCCAGTTCTCGTGTTACCACCTTTTTTCCCATAAGATTCACATCCTATGGCTCTGCAAGTATCCATCAATACTCACGGCCGATATCGGGGCCCGCCGTCAAAGCCTACTCTGCATGGGCTGAAATACCCGCTGCATTTGGGTTTGCTGCTCTGAGATGTATTCCTGTTAAGCTTTATGCGCCTCTCACCATCCGGCAGCTCTCTGTTTAAAGGGGATTAACAGTACTCTTTCTCTTCATCGCATTATTGATTATTTACAATCTGGGATCATTTTAACCTCCCAAAACCGGATTGTCAACTGTTTTCTTCATTTTTATCCGCTTTTTATCAGAAAACCCCCGCCGTCCGGTCAGGGACTGCAGGGGGTTTCACTCCTTTTCATAATTTAGAAGATACCAAAGCATCTGGTCATATATCCTGCGTAATCCGGGAGCATGGTATCCAGATAGGAGCAGGGATCGCCGTAATCGGGAATCCATCCTGACAGATCATACAGATCATAATTCTGCTCATATCCATAAGTGGTATAATAGCCCGCATCGTACCAGCCGTCGTAATCCGGAGAGGATATCAGATTTACAATTACCTTACCGCCCAGAGCCTCCTCCAGAGACTGCTTATAGACATTTACCTTATTCACATAAACCTCACTGTTGGAGGGATAGGGGAGATCCAACTGAATCGGATTCGTCTCATCAATCACAACGCCCTCTGCCGCCAGCTCCTCTATGGCAATTTCCAGCTCTGCGACAGCATTTTCCACATTATACCAGCCGTCATAGCCGTCTCCGCTGCCGCTGCCTCCGTCCGCTTCGGGATCATATACCTTGATCGGCACACCATCCGCATCAATCTGCGCCTGCATAATGATGCCATAGAAAGTGCCTGCCTCAAAAGTCGTAGGCGTGCCGTTGATCTCAATCGTCACATCCTCCTCCAGGGACACAAAATTCCAGGGGGTATAGGAATTTCTCAGAGAATTATTCTTCAGCTCCTCACCCACGCTCTGTGCATTGTAGGAACCTCTGTCCAGCGCAAAGGAGATGGCCCTGCGGAAGTGTACATTGCTCAGTGCCGCATTGGTTCTCGCTGCATCCTCCTGGGTCTGTGCAGACACCAACGCAGACGCATCATTGGAATTGGCAAAGGCGCTGCGGTTCAGGTTATAATATACCATATAGGAGGTTGCATCGGTATTGGAAATATACGCATACTGGTCAAACCAGCCGTCCTCCATGGCCATTGTCAGTGTGGAACTGTTTAAGTTTACACCGTCAACGATGCCTGCTTTCATGTCGTTATAACTCCTGGTCACATCAGAGCCATCATTATACAGCCATGTGATGGACTGCAAATTGATATTATCCTTGTTCCAATAGGATTCATTGGCTTTAAACAGAATCGTATTTTTCTCTGTTGCATTTGTTACCAGATAAGGTCCGCAGTAAGCAATGGAGTTAAAGTCAAGACCATACTCATAGTCCGGTGCAGTAGGATCATACTCCTCTCCGAACTTACCGCCCATGGACTGATAATAGGATCTGCTCATGGGTGCAAAAATACTATACCCCAACATGGTGGTAAAATAGCTGCAGGGAGCTTCCAGAGTATACTCCAGCGTGTATGTATCCACAGCCCTTACGCCTACCTGTGAAAAATCCGTGATCTCCCCGTTAATGTACTGGGAAGCATTGGCAATCACGCCCTCCACCAGGTATTCCAGTCCGCCTTCCGCATCCATCATATGCTGCATACCGGCCACAAAGTCATCAGCCACCACATCGGCTACCTTTCTGCCCTGAGAGTCTACCCACGCAACGCCTTCCCGCAGCTTGAAGGTATAAACCAGGCCATCCTCGGATACGGAATATTCCTCTGCCAGCGCAGGCTGCAGGATTCCCTCGGTATCATATTCCAGCAGACCGTCATAGGTATTTACCAGCGGTTCACAGTCAACTGCCAGAGAGCTGGAAAGCACATCCCAGGTGGTGGGATCATCCGTATAGACAAAAAGATAGGAATCCTTGAGGGTATAGCCTTTTTCCTGCAGATACTCCTTAGCCCAGTCCTCATAGGTCCCGGTTCCCTTTAATTCCGTCCATTTTTCTTTCATTTCCGCCCTGTGTTCCGCAAGAATGGGCTCTGTGCAGATAAGCGCCTGATGGTACCGGTTATAATCGGAACCCCACAGCACATAGTCAACCGTATAAGGAGCCACCCGGCTGATCGCATAGCGTCCGCCCACGGTGGTGGTGGGCAGCATCACTGCTGACTCCATCAGCTTTGCCTCGGCAACAGCCATCAGGGCATATCTCTCCGATACGGTATCTGTCTCCTTAGCCGCCATATAGATATCATAGAATTCTCCCATCTGCTCCTGATAGATCTCTGTGGAGAGCTCCTCATAGGCTGCAAAGTCAAACTCCTGTTCTTCCGTATCCTCCTCGGCAGAAGTATCCTCCTGCGTATCCTCGCTGACACTGCTCTCCGTACTTTCTTCCGCTGTGTCCTGGGTGATGCTGCTCTCAGACTGCAGGGTTTCAGCCGGGCTGTCCCCGCAGGCAGTCATGGAAACGGTCATGGCTGCTGTAAGCATCACTGCCATAAGTTTACCGGCAACTGATCTCTTTTTCATACATTTCCTCCTCTTTTTGAATTCATTTTATCTTCAGAATGCGCCCTGAAAAGCTTTTTCTGAAAGCTAAAAACGCAAAGCGGTGCCCAAGGACGCCTTTGTCCCTTGCGCACCACCTGATAAAATATAGGACTATTATACCAGAAATTTCAAATTTGACAACTATTTTTTTTATTTATTTGCCATCAGCGTCACCATGGCCCGGTTCAGCCCGTCCACCGTCAGCTTATACATGGGGAAAAGCTCCTTGACCGCCGTCTCCGCCTCCCGCCAGGGAGCATGGCCGGGCGCCATCTTGGGATTGAGCCAGACCACCTTTTTGTACTTGCGCTTCACCAGCTTCAGCCAGTCATAGCCGGACAGCCCGCCGTTGGGCCCCCGGTAATTGCCGCTGGTGGAGTACAGCTCCTCCGGCGCCATAGCCGCATCTCCCACAATGATAACCTTGTAGTCGCTGCCTGTATTGCGGAACATCCACTCCGTATCCACCCAGTCGCCGTTCTCGCATTCCGGGGTCTTATACAGCTTGCTGTAGATACAGTTATGAAAATAGTAGGTTTTTACGTCCTTATAGTGATTGGACTTGTGTACCGACTGAAACAGGTCGTTGAGCAGGCTGCTGTAGGGGATCATGGTACCGCCGGAATCCATCAGCAGAAGCAGCTTGACGGCGTTCTTGCGGGGCTTCTTCATCACGATCTGCAGGCAGCCGCCGTTATTGCAGGTCTTGTCCACAGTACCCTCAATATCCAGCTCCGTCTCGGGTATATCCAGCCTGCTGGAGAACTGCCGCAGCCTGCGCAGGGCCAGCTGGAACTGCCGGTTGTCCAGCACCTTGTCGTCCCGGAAATCCCGGTATTTGCGGGCGCCCACCACGGCAAAGGCGGACTGATAGCCGGTCTGGCCGCCCACCCGGACGCCGCCCACATTACCGCCCATATTGCCGAAAGAGGTCTTGCCCATGGTGCCGATCCAGAAGCTGCCGCCGTTGTGCTCGCTGTCCTGATCCTTCAGCCGCTGCTTGAAGGTCTCCTCCACCTGTTCCTTGTCCACATGGATATCCTCCATCTGGTTCAGGTGATTTCTCGCCTCCTCATGGGCCAGCTCCATCATGTCGGATTTATCCAGCCACCGCAGCATCTGGGCGCCCACCTCGGTC
>JAGANP010000220.1 GCA_017624175.1 Lachnospiraceae bacterium
AAATACCCGTATTTTTGTGGCAACCTTTGCCTCTAATGTGGATCGGGTACAGCAGATCATCAATTCGGCATATAAGTTTGGCCGCAAGGTTGTGGTGGAAGGCCGCAGCATGGTGACGATCATTGAGACGGCCATCAATCTGGGCTGCATCAGTATCCCGGAAAATACGCTGATTGAGATCGATCAGCTGAAAAACTACCCTGACGAGCAGCAGGTGATCATCACCACCGGCAGCCAGGGAGAGAGCATGGCGGCGCTGAGCCGTATGGCCAGCAACATGCATAAGAAGATTACCATAGGCCATGGGGACACGGTCATCTTTTCTTCCAACCCCATACCGGGCAATGAGAAGGCAGTGACCAGAGTCATCAATGAGCTGCTGCGTAAGGGTGCGGACGTGATCTTCCAGGATACCCACGTATCGGGACATGCCTGCCAGGAGGAGATCAAGCTGATCTATACGCTGGTGCATCCCAAGTATGCGGTTCCTGTACACGGAGAGTACAAGCACCTGAAAGCCCAGGCCAAGATCGCAGAGAATCTGGGGATCGATAAGGACCATATCTTTATCCTGTCCTCCGGCGACGTCCTGGAGCTGGATGAAAATAAAGCAAGCGTGACCGGCCGTGTGCCCGTGGGCAGCATCCTGGTGGATGGCCTGGGCGTGGGCGATGTGGGCAATGTGGTGCTGCGTGACCGGCAGCATCTGGCCGAGGACGGTATCCTGATCGTGGTTATGAGCCTGGATAAGTATACGGGCCAGCTGGCAGCAGGGCCGGATATCGTGTCCAGAGGCTTCGTCTATGTGAGGGAGTCGGATGAACTGATGGAGGAGGCCCGTCAGGTAGTGGACGGCGCCATTTCCAACTGTATCGACAGAGGAATTACGGACTGGGGCAAATTAAAGAGTACCACAAAAGATGCACTGAGCGAATATGTCTGGAGAAAGACCAAGAGACGTCCCATGATTCTGCCTATCATTATGGAAGTGTAACCCGGCAAAGAGGAATGGAAAGATGAAACTGGAAGAACATCTGGATCAGGCGGTGGAAGGTATGATTGCCGCAATTAAGGGATCAGAGGTATACGGAAAATATATGGCTGCTCTTGCAGCTGTCAAGCAGCAGCCGGAACTGAAAGCACAGATTGATGAGTACCGGAAGAAAAACTACGAGATGCAGTCCGATGGGGATATCGCATTTGAGCGGATTGAGCAGTTTGAACGGGAGTATGCAGACTTCCGGGAAAATCCGCTGGTATCTGATTTCCTGGCTGCGGAGCTGGCGCTCTGCCGTACGATCCAGCAGATCAATCTTCACGTTACAGAAGAGCTGAACTTCGAATAGAGGATGGTGATAATGGCATGAATGCAAAAAGTCTGATAGCGGCTGTAACCGGTACCGTACTGAAAGTGGCGGTGGCGGTGCTGGTGATCCTGGCGATTTACCGGGGAGCCATTGCGGCCTATGACTATGGATACAGGGTATTCGAGGAACCGGCTATGTCCGGCGGGGATGGCCGCACCGTTACGGTGACGATCACAGAGGATATGACGCCCCAGGAGATGGGACAGCTGTTTCTGAGCAAGGGGCTGATCCGGGATGAGAAGCTGTTTGTGCTCCAGTACTATTTCTCGGAGTTTCGGAGTGATCTGAAGACGGGGGATTTTGAACTGTGTACGGCCATGACAGTGGAGGAAATGATGGAGGCCATGACCAAGGAGCCGGTAGTTGAGGAGCCGGAGACCGAGGGAATGGATGATCTGAATGCCGATGTCCTGGGAGCGGAGGAAAATCCGGACGGAGAGGATGCGTCTGCAGAGGATTAGTGTGAAAATGCTGGGAGCCGGATAATTACATGATTGTGGATGAGAGAATGGTTGCCTTTATTAATTCGTTTGATAAAGGCAACACGCCTTTTTTGGAACAACTGGAGAAAGAAGCCCTGGCGGCGGAGGTGCCCATTATCCGCAGGGAGATGCAGAGCTTAATGAAGTTCCTGCTGACGGCCCGCAGGCCCATGCGGATCCTGGAGGTGGGGACGGCTGTGGGATTTTCGGCGCTGCTTATGAGTGAATACGGCCCGAAAGACTGCCGGATCACTACTATTGAGAAATATGAAAAACGGATTCCCCAGGCCAGGGAGAACTTTGCCAGGGCAGGACGGGAGCAGCAGATCACACTGTTGGAGGGAGATGCTGCAGAGCTTTTAAAGGAACTGCCGGGCCCCTATGACCTGATTTTTATGGATGCGGCCAAGGGGCAGTATATTCATTTCCTGCCGGAGGTGCTGCGGCTGCTGGCGGCGGGGGGACTTCTTGTGTCCGATAATGTGCTGCAGGACGGGGATGTGGTGGAGTCCCGGTTCGCAGTGACCCGCCGGAACCGGACCATACATGCCCGGATGCGGGAATATCTGTATGAGCTGACCCACCACCCGGAGCTGGAAACCTGTATCCTGCCGGTGGGAGATGGGGTCACGCTGAGCGTAAAGCTCGGAGACTGATGTAAAGGTGCAGCTTTGCTGTACGGAAAGGGAGCTATGACACAGCGGAAAAAACCGGAGCTGTTGATCCCCGCCTCCAGCCTGGAGGTGCTGCGGACAGCGGTGATTTTTGGAGCGGATGCCGTCTATATCGGCGGAGAAGCCTTTGGCCTGCGGGCCAAGGCCAGGAACTTTTCCCCGGAGGAGATGGCCCAGGGGATTGCCTTTGCCCATGCCTATGGGGTAAAGGTCTATGTGACCGCCAATATCCTGGCCCACAACGGGGATCTGGAGGGGGCCGAAGAATATTTTGCAGAGCTGCGGGATATGCAGCCCCAGCAGCCGGATGCCCTGATTATCTCGGATCCGGGTATGTTTACCATTGCCAGAAAAGTCTGGCCGGAAGCGGAGATCCATATTTCCACCCAGGCCAACAATACCAATTATCAGACCTATCTGTTCTGGTGGCAGCTGGGGGCAAAAAGAGTGGTTTCCGCCCGGGAGCTGTCCCTGGCGGAGATTGCGGAGATCCGCCGCCGTATCCCTGAGGAGATGGAGATCGAGAGCTTTGTCCATGGCGCCATGTGCATCTCCTATTCTGGACGGTGTCTGCTGAGCAATTATTTTACCGGGAGGGACGCCAACAAGGGAGCCTGCACCCATCCCTGCCGCTGGAAATATGCGGTGGTGGAGGAGACCCGCCCGGGAGAATATCTGCCGGTGTATGAGAATGAGCGGGGCACCTATATCTTTAATTCCCGGGATCTGTGCATGATTGAGTATATCCCGGAGCTGGTATCTGCGGGCATAGACAGTCTGAAGATCGAGGGGCGGATGAAGACCGCTCTCTATGTGGCGGCGGTGGCCCGGACCTACCGCAGGGCCATAGACGACTATTTTGAGAGCGAAGAAAAATACCGGGCGAATATGGACTGGTACCGCTCGGAAATCGCCAAATGCACCTACCGCCAGTTTACCACGGGCTTTTATTTCGGCAAACCGGACAAGAATACGCAGATCTATGACAGCAATACCTATGTGAACGAATATATCTACCTGGGCAGCATCGAAGAGACGGCGGAGGCGTCGGAGATCCGGCCGGAGTCTCCCGATGCGGCAGCGTCTGACGGAGGACCGGCGCCGGGCACTGTACTGGCCCGCATCACCCAGCGCAATAAGTTCTGCGTGGGAGACCGGATCGAGATTATGAAGCCGGACGGCCGCAATGTGCCTGCTGCAGTGGAGGCTATGTATGACGGCGATCTGCAGCCGGTGGAGAGCTGTCCCCATTCCAAACAGCGGATCTGGCTGCAGCTGACGGAAGCGGCAGAGCAATATGATCTGCTGCGGGTGTACAATGTTACCAACAAAGAGGCTGATAATCGGTAATTTTTCGCAAAAAGTGTAAAAAATGAAATTGGGTATTGATTTTTCTGAAAAACTAGAGTATCTTATAGAAAACGGAGCATTGCTCCACTATAGATATCTTAGAACAATGATGTTCCAAAAGTAAATACTTTTACTTTGGGACATTTTTTTTAAGATTACATAGGGAAAATAAGAGGAAAGGGAGTAAAAAGTATGAGCGAAGTATTAAATGTGGAAGAACTTTTCGGCAGCAAGGTATTTACCCTGGGCAAGATGAAAGAGAGACTGCCCAAACAGGTTTTCAAAGAAGTAAAGCATGTAATGGAACAGGGCGGAGAGCTGTCCCTGGCAGCCGCTGATGTGGTGGCCAAGGCTATGAAAGACTGGGCTGTGGAGAACGGCGCTACCCATTATACCCACTGGTTCCAGCCGCTGACCGGTATCACTGCGGAGAAGCATGATGCGTTCGTGTCCCATCCCGACAGCGAGGGCAGAATGCTGATGGAGTTCTCCGGCAAGGAACTGATCAAGGGCGAGCCCGATGCTTCCTCTTTCCCTTCCGGCGGCCTGCGTGCTACTTTTGAGGCGAGAGGCTATACTGCATGGGATATTACCTCCCCTGCTTTCCTGAAAGAAGATGCCACCGGCGTAATTCTGTGCATTCCTACGGCATTCTGTTCCTATACCGGTGAGGCTCTGGATAAGAAGACCCCTCTGCTGCGTTCCATGGAGGCAGTCAGCCAGCAGGCCCTGCGTATCGTGCGTCTGTTCGGCAACACCGAAGCTACCAAGGTGGTGGCAAGCGTGGGACCGGAGCAGGAGTATTTCCTGGTAGACCGGGAGAAATACCTGCAGCGTGAGGATCTGATCTTTGCCGGACGCACTCTGTTCGGTGCTCCCGCCCCCAAGGGCCAGGAACTGGAGGATCATTACTTCGGTACAATCCGTGAGCGTATCGGCGCTTATATGAAAGAT